>JACDFO010000032.1 GCA_013815785.1 Candidatus Saccharimonadota bacterium
ATTTTACGTAATGCTGGAGGTCTTGTTATAAAAGTTTACCGCCCAAGCCATTTACAGAATGACATGCTCGACCCCACGGAACGCGAACGCGACAATATACCAGTAGACTGCACAATAATGAGTAACGGAACCATGGACGACGTCAAACGCTGTGCAGCTCTCTTCTTAAAAGATACGATGGCTGGAAATTTACAACTGACTTATCAGTCAGCCAACGCCTAATTCATGATAAACTAGGCTTTATTACTGGAGGCCACATGAGTGTTAGCGAGTCAAGTTCATCTCAAAATATTTTCCGTCCCGGAGTTACATATGACAGTCATCAGCTTAATGAAATAGCTGAGCGTTACGCTGAGCATTATCCGGATTTTATATTTAATCCAATCAGTGATTCTAGCGCGACTGAACGTATTCTGGCAAAACGTGAAGAGTGGCGTACACTCGGAACTACAGTTGTTTTTACTTCAGGTGTATACGATTTGCTCCACCAAGATCACAAAGGGTACCTGCTGCATACGAAACTGACTGGCGCCGCATTTCATTACCAACAACATTACGCCTACGGACACAGCACCTGGGATGATTTAACGAGTGAAGAAAAGCGTGTATACTCTGACACTTTCATTAAAAACGAGGAGCTAAAACTGATTGTCAGTGTCGACGGAGATAACAGCGTCGCTAACCGAAAAAGTGGTGTCGAAACCAAAGCTAGCTCCCCGCGCCCAATAACTGGATGGTTAACGAGGGCTAGCTCTGTGGTAGACGTCACGTATCCCTTCAGAACAGCAAACGGTTGGGATAGGCGTCCAGTGGCGGACGCAGTAACAGCTCACGGGCCAGAAGATTTCGACGCCACGAGTCCTCATGGATCCATCATCAATCTTGCATGTGCCTTGCAGCCTGACGTGTGGGCTATATACGAAGAATCTGAGGATATACTAAGCGATGCACCGCTGGTGCCGGCACTAGGTGCGGTAGCTCTGAGTTGTATACCCATTCAGGAGGGTATTACATATTTTTCCGATTCGTTCTTAGGTCGCTTCAGTACTACCGCCATCCTTCGTCGCGCAAAAGGAGAAGCATGACGGCGCAAAGATCCAGAAAAGAAGAACTCGAATACCGAAACTATCATAAAAAGATCAAAGAATCTGGTAAATTTGATGCATGCGTATTTTGTTCAATCAAAAACGATAGCGAACAGATTATCGAACAGACAAAGTATTTCAGAGTTATCACAAACATTTTTCCATATTCGATTTGGGATAATGAAAGAGTGTCCGATCATCTCATGATTATACCAAAAACACACACAGCAAAACTCGGTGTCCTACCAACGCCAGCTGCTTCTGAGTTTTTGAAATTGATCGATGTATATGAAGACAAGGGCTACAACTTGTATGCTCGCTCACCGGGGAGCACGATCAAGTCAATACCCCATCAACATAGCCACCTAATAAAGCCAGGCGGCCACCGACGCAAATTAGTATTCTATGCAAAAAAACCATACTTCCGTGTCTCTTTTTGATTACTACTAGACTTACGTAAAATCGCTCATTACCAGGATAAATTAGCTCGAGTTGAGAGTGGTTTGATTGAAGGAGAGGTAGCGTAGCTACATCGATAGAAAGCAGACCACTATCAGCCGAGCTTAGTTGGTTTGAGGACGGGGGAGCTTTGTGTAGATCCAGTACCGTTTAGTTGTAATATTTGCGCTTGTGCTTGCGTCATACATTTGACAGCACGTACAATATGTAAATATTAAGCGGATAGGGAGCTTGTGGGCGTATACAGCAATACACAAATTAGAGCGGCGTTAAAAGAGGGGCATATTGTTTGCACGCCCTTCAATCCAAAACACATAAGTCATGCCAGCTTGGATGTAACGCTTGGTTTTTACTACTACCGTACCGGGCAGGCCAAACGTGGCTATGTTTATAATCCTTTTGACGAAACAGATGTGCACCGCTATTTTGGTGAAGTCCATCAAGCTGTATCGCATCAAGATTGGTGCACTGCTAACGGAGTTCGATTATTAGAAGGTATTCCTGCTGATCACCCCATAATTCCACTCAAACCCGGTGAACGTATTTTAGCTCATACCCATGAGTTCTTTGGTATAAAACCACCCGGTGCATACGAAGTAAAGTCACGCTCGAGTTGGGGACGTAACGGTATTGCGGTGTGCTTTGATGCCGGCTGGGTAGACCCTGGTTATATTAACCGTTTGACGCTTGAAATATATAATCTCAACGAACATGAAACAGTGCTCTTGCCGGTTGGCGAACGAATTGCACAAGCGGTGTTTCACGAAACTGGTGAAGTAGAAGGTAACTACGGTGAAGGCCGTGACGATGGCATGAGCGGTAAATATCAGGTAGGTACGAACCTGGACGACATCATAACGAATTGGACACCGGATCAGATGCTGCCCCGAGCCTACAAAGACAAGCGAGCACTTCCAGGAGCAATCAAAGGTTTAAAAGCACGATGAGCGTCGCAAGCAAAGGTCTATTTATCGTAATCGAAGGCGTTGATGGCGCTGGGAAAAGTACGCAGTACGATTTGATGCGCCAAAAGCTCAAAAACGAAGGCTATGACGTAGAAGAAATTCATTTTCCTCGTTATGATGAACCGTCAAGCTATTTTGTACGTGAATATTTGAAAGGCAATTATGGTACCGCGGAAGAAGTTGGGCCGTATACAGGCTCGGTTTTTTACGCCCTCGACCGTTATCAGGCTGCCTCACAGATACAAAATGCTCTCGATCAAGGCAAAATAGTACTGTGTGACCGCTATACAGGCTCGAATATGGCCCACCAAGGCACTAAGTTTAATCATGCGGAAGAACGTCGCGGCTATTTTATTTGGCTAGATAATCTTGAGTTCCAAATGCTAAAGATTCCACGCCCCGACCATAATTTCGTACTAACGGCACCCCTAGAAGTCATTCAAGAACGACTTGCAGCCAAAACCAATTCCAGTACGCACGTTCAAGGCAAAGACATTCACGAAGCCGACCCCGAGCATATTCGCAAATCGCGCGAAGTATACATAGACCTTTGCAATTTGTTTCCAAAAGATTTTCACCAGATTGAAGGGGCGAGAAGCGGCAAAGTTATGCCGGTTGAAGTTATTCATGATTTGATGTGGAAGAGTATTGAATCTTTATTACCTGAAAAGCCAGCCAAAACGAAAGGAAGTACCGTGCCAGAAAAGCCAAACATACAATCAGAAAATCCATATGTCACCAGAACAGATGAGGGTTGGGATATCTCCGAGGCAGGCAAGCAGTATCTAGAGGAAGCAGTCACGAATTCTGAAGGTAATGTATACGCATTTACTGATAAGCTCGGTGCACTGACTATCGCCGCCGCTATGGCTCGCCTGAGTCGACGTGGTGATGACATGCGGGTAACTATTTTGGACGAATTTGCACCTCACGAAGGCAAAGACGTCAAACTACTCGAAAGAGTGATAACAGCCTACGGCGATGATTCGGTCCAACAGCTTGTCGGTCAACATGTGGTCGTTGAAGGAGCTAGTAACTTATTAACCAAACACCTTGAATGGGGCCGTCTAGGTTCATATCTGGAACAATCTACGCGGTATATATACTTTGATGAAAAGGACCGGGATGGCAAATACAAATATTACACTCCAGACCATTTTAATGACGCGACCAAACAACTCTATGAACAATCCATTGATCGTATATTCGATGCCTATTCCAGCATGGTCCATAACCTTTCAGATTACTTGGCCAAGAATTCGACCGTGCCTAAATCAGAGCAAGATGGTGCCTGGCGTTCGGCGATTCGAGCCCAGGCTTGTGATGCCATTCGCCCAGTATTACCTGTCGCTACTAAATCAACTGTCGGTATATTTGCAAGCGGTCAGGCACTGGAAATGATGATAATGCGATTACGTGCTAGCGACAGCAAAGAAGCACAGATTACCGGCAATCAAGTCCTTGAAGAAGCCCGTAAAGTAATCCCTGTATTCTTAGAAAGAGCCGACAAACCAGATAGGGGTGGAGCAGCCACTGCGTACCAGGCAAACACCCGACACAGTGTGGGCGAACTTGCCGATACATATCTGCCTGATACGTACGGTGAAACGACTGAACCGGTAAGCCTGCGAGGCTTTTGGCCTAAGAACGAACTAGACTTGGTCCCTCATATGCTCTACGAACATAGCAATATGTCGTTGAATGAAATAACAGAGGCGGTAGATTCATGGCCGATTGAGCAGAGAGACGAGGTATTCAAAGCGTACATGGGTGAGCGGCTTAATCGCCGTCATAAGCCCGGTCGAGCACTGGAGCAAGCGCATTACACATGGGACTTAGTGTGTGATTATGGTATTTTCCGTGATTTACAGCGTCATCGTATGGTCGACGACCTTCAGTGGCAACCATTAACACCTCGCTATGGTTTTGAGACACCCGCAATCGTTGAGGAAGCCGATTTAGGAGAGTTATTCGCAAGTTGCTTTGATTTATCTGCCGAGTTGTACTCGTTACTTCAGAAGGCCGGTTATCAATACGAAGCGCAATATGCGACACTCCTAGGCCATAAAATGCGCTGGAAGGTCACATATAACGCTCGCGAGGCATTTCACCTCCACGAGCTCCGTACGAGCCCACAGGGCCATCCTGGCTACCGCAAATTAGTTGCTCAGATGCACGAAGAGCTTACTAATGTTCATCCGCAGCTTGGAGAAGCCATGCGATTCGTCAATAAGGGCGAAGACGAAGAACTTACCAGATTAGCCGCAGAACGCTACACCCAATTCAAGCTAGACAAACTTACGTAAGCTGTTTAGTCTACCGATTCGCTAAGATCGCTCATAGCTTCATCGACAGCCAGTGCGATGCCGCGACCAAAGGCTAGTTTGTCTATTTCCATAATCTCCGTTGTAGTCAAAGGTTCATTAAGATTGAGTTCCAAACGTCTTTGGCGTTCTTCTTCTACGACTTTACGCGTAATACGCATTTCTTCAATAGCAATTAAATCACTAGCGTCCAAAGGTTGTGCCTCCGGAACTATCCTCGCCGTTAAATCGAACTCGTATCTGTTTCTGTCTAAAAGTGACATAATTTTCTCATTATCCTTGATTAGTTATACGCTTGTTTTTTTAGTTTTCAATAGTTTTTTGTGGTTAGTGACAACTGGAGGCGATTTATTTCATAGAGAGTATAAAACTCGAAATCTATGAAGGCCGGTAGGTCCCAGTGTTTTCAGGATTGAGGCGCCAGCGAAGGCTTCAACCGTTACTCGCACTGGGTAAACGAGAGGCGCGTTTCGATACGCTCGGTACCTTGCGAATCCTGAGGAGGATTCTCTCGTTTATCGTTAGACTGATTGTCTAACGACCCTACCGCGTCATGTGTGACTATGTTACTAGAACTTGCAAACGCCCATGAAGTTGTCTTCTTGACGAGCAAGCCTCTCTGACCAGGTGGCAGCAAGCTCAGGGTTCTGGCTGGCTACCGATGATGACAAGAGCTTTCTCGTACGTACGATTGCTTTTTCCAAGCGTGAACGATGTACGGCACGCTCAATGTCCTTATCCGTCAGGCTATCGTAGCAATCTACCATCACTCTCCAGTTGTCGTGTCAGCATGATGGCTGACGATGTGCAATTCCCCCCATAAAGCTGGGAATGTTGGAAGCAGTGCTTCCATAAGTAGCCACCAATTGTGAATACTTATGGATTCGCTGCAATAAAAAGAACTCCTGCTGGTTGGAGTCCGTGATTGCTGTTCGCTTGATTTGTTTATATGTACACGTATCCAACCATTATTTAATCGTAATTAGCACGTAGCCGTACTTGCGGCCAGGTAGCATATTACAAATAGTGGTATGGATTTGATGTATCACAACTATCGAATGTACGCTTGGTCAAATTAGTTGTCAAGGCTTTTATTGACAAAAACACCCTCAACAGATAGAATAGTGGAGTTACCAAAGACAGCGCCCGTTCCATTTAATGGATAGAAGTGACGCCGAGGTGCAAAAATTACAGATTCGTTTTTGTTTTTGAGCACGATAGAAAGCTTCTTGGTAGCCCCAGGAAGCTTTTTTGGTATTAAAGCGGTCTGGGTCGAAGACTGTATTAACCCCCTATAAAAGGATAATCAATGGCATTAACCAAAGATAAGAAAAACGAAGTTATCGCAGAAATAAGCCAGCTACTGGCTGATTCTAAAATGACTGTCGTGGCTGCGTACCAAGGCACACCTGTGAAAGCTATGCAAGCCCTGCGTAAAGCCGGCAAAGAAAATGGGACTGATCTTAAGGTGGTTAAGAATCGTTTGGTCATCAAGGCTATTCAGACGACTAACAATACCAAAGATGCAGATACCAGCACGCTTACCGGGATGCTTTTATACGCCTTCAACAGTGAAGATGAAGTAGCTCCAGCACAAGTTTTGGCTAACTTTGCCAAGACCCAGCCAACAATCCAGTTCGTCGGCGCTATCAACGCACAAGGGAATTTCCTTGGCGCAGAAGAAGTGAAAGCCTTAGCTACACTGCCAAGCAAGAATGAGCTGATTGCTCAGGTTCTTGCAACACTAATATCACCTGTCAATGACGTCATGAGCGGCTTGTCAGGCAACCTGCATGCTTTGCTCGACGGTGTCGAAGCGCATGCAACTAATTAACTCGAAAGGAACCATTTAAAATGGCAACAGATTTAAAGAAATTCGCAGAACAGCTTGTTGGACTAACCGTTCTCGAAGTAAACGAACTTAAAACGATTTTAAAAGATGAGCATGGAATTGAACCAGCTGCAGCAGCAGTTGCGGTTGCCGGCCCAGCTGCTGGTGCGGACGCAGGTCCTGCCGCAGAAGAAAAAGCTGAGTACGACGTTATCCTCAAAGATGCTGGCGCTCAGAAAGTCGCTGTTATCAAGGCCGTTAAAGACATTACCGGTCTAGGTTTAGGTGAAGCCAAAGCAGTTGTAGACGGAGCTCCAAAGCCCGTCCTAGAAAAGGCTAAGAAAGAAGACGCCGAAGCAGCCAAAAAGACTCTTGAAGCAGCTGGCGCAACAGTCGAACTAGCCTAAGCTAGCTCGATAAGCAAATGCTTGTCTAAACCACCTGATTTATTTCAGGTGGTTTTGTTTTCCACAGGATGGAAAATATGCGTTGACTTGAGGCGATTCTCATGATACGGTAAGGCCAGAAGTGTACCGAATAAACACTTATCTACGAGAGACAAAAGAGACATGGCAGACGTACCGGAGAAACAAATAAAAAGATTGAAATCACTCATCCAAGAGGCTGAGACTAGTTTGGCTGCGGCTAAGGAATTACTGGTCAGTCTTGTAGGTGATGACGAGACTTTTACTTCAAGTATCAAAGACGAACCACTAGGTAAGGTGATTGAAGGCGTTTTTGACGGCCAAAACATGGTCGGCTCAGATGCTAAAACCTACCCAGTACCTGCTAACTATGCCAGTAAATCCAAACTCGTGCAGGGCGACATTCTAAAACTCACCATCGCTGACGATGGCGCATTTATGTACAAACAAATCGGCCCAATTCCACGTAAACAAATCGTGGGAGTACTCAAGCAAGAGAACGGCCACTATTTTGTTAGTGTTGCAGACCACGATTACCGCGTACTGCTCGCAAGCGTAACCTATTTCAAGGCTAAGCCAGGCGACCAAGTCAGCGTGAACGTACCCGAAGACGACACCCACGCGGAGTGGGCAGCCCTCGAAGCCGCTTTATAACCCTCACTCAAGCACCATAATCTACAACAGCTTCTAGCATATTCCTCGCGTATAATAAAGTGAGTATGGGACAAGCACTCTACCGGAAATACCGGTCTAAAAAACTCTCTGAGGTCGTAGGACAGGAACACATAACCACCACCTTGGAAAATGCCCTGAAAAAAGGTGTTATCAGTCACGCCTATCTTTTTACAGGACCCAGAGGTGTAGGCAAGACTTCTGTCGCACGTATTTTGGCCCACGAGGTCAACGACTTGTCCTATGACGGCTCGACTCATTTGGATATTATCGAAATAGACGCCGCATCGAATAGACGAATAGATGAAATTCGCGATCTTCGGGAACACGTCCATAGCGCGCCTACCAGCGGCAAATATAAAGTTTATATCATTGATGAAGTCCATATGCTTACAAAAGAGGCATTTAACGCGCTGCTTAAGACACTTGAGGAACCACCAGCCCACGTTATATTTATTCTCGCCACCACGGAATCACACAAACTGCCAGAAACTATCATCAGCCGTACTCAGCACTTTACGTTTAAACCGTTCGAACACGACCAAGCTGTAGAACATCTGCGTTTCATCGCTAAGAGCGAAAAAGTAGAAGTAGATGACGAGGCACTTACTCTGATCGCTCACCACGGACAAGGAAGCTTTCGGGATAGTATCAGTTTGCTCGATCAAGTAAGTAGCGGCCGCGAAAAGGTACAAGCATCAGATGTGCGTAGTGCACTTGGCATCGCCCCAGACACCGCAATCGATTCGTTGCTGACGGCTTTAGAGGTCGGCTCAGCCAGCGTTGTCTTACAAACGCTTGAAGACTTGCGAGCAAACGGCTACCACACGCCGGGGCTTGCTAAACAGCTGGCAAAAATACTGCGCAGGCAGCTTCTGACAGAATCAGGCGTATTACCCCGAACACGTATAACCCAGCTTTTAAAACAACTTATCGACGTCCCAGCTTCCCATGACCCCGACACATTACTGGAAATTATACTCATTAGTAATTTACCTGAGCACGAGCCCAAAGAACAACAGTTAGATACGCTGAATTCGCCACCCATTAACAAGCCATCCGTCCTAACTGTGCAGGAGCCTGAACAACCAGTAGGAGTCGAGCAACTTTCTGAGCCACAGACTGTCATATTAACCAAGGAAGAAGGTATATTAGACGAAGCGACATGGCAGGAAGCCTTGCAGGCTATCAAAAAACATCATAATACTCTCTATAGTGTAGCTCGTATGGCCAGTCCCACGTTTTCTGACGACACCGTAACGCTAACTTTTGCTTTTCCTTTCCACTTAAAGCGCCTGGACGAAGCAAAAAATAAAAAAGTAATTGGCGATATTTTGACCAAACTTATGGACACGCCAGTAAGTATTGTTTGTGTCCTGGATCAACCGAATAAATCAGCACCCAAGCGTGAAGCCAAAAAGTCTAATAGTAAAGATTTAGACACCATAAGCAATATTTTCGGCGGTGCAGAGATGTTAGAGTAATCGTATGGAACCGGAAGGTGCACGAATACCCCCGCAAAACACCGAGGCAGAAGCATCTCTACTTGGCGCGCTGCTAATTGACGCTGATGCGGTGGTCAAAGTTGCCGACACAGTCAGCGCGAATGATTTTTATGATGAACGCAATAAACGGATTTTTGAAGCAGTTATTCAACTATACGAACGGCACAGTCCGATCGATGTCCTGACATTATCTGACCAGTTAAAAGGTACCGGATTTATTGATATGGTTGGTGGTCCGGCATATCTGACAGAGCTGACTAACTTTGTTCCAACAGCTGCGCATGCAGAACAGTATGCCCAAATCGTCGCCCAAAAGGCCTTAAGGCGACGACTTATAAAGGCTTCTCAGGAAATAGTAGGCCTTGGTTATGACGAAGCACGTAATCTTCAGGAGTTAATAGAAGAAGCCGAAACCCGGCTGTTCGAAGTTAGCCAGCGACACGTCAAACAGGATATTACGTCGCTAGAAACAATTTTGGCAGAAAGTTTTGACCGTCTTGATGAACTCCATAAGGACAAAGGCAAACTCCGTGGAATTCCAACCGGTTTCAAAGACATGGACAAAATTCTGGCGGGCTTACAGCGTTCTGACTTATTTATATTGGCTGCACGTCCGTCTATGGGCAAAACTGCATTAGCGCTCAACCTTGCACACAACATTGCGCTCAAAGCCAACGAACCAGTACTCATGTTTTCGCTCGAAATGAGCAAAGAACAGCTGGTTGACCGCATGTTAGCCATGGAATCCGGTGTTGATGCTTGGGCACTCCGCACAGGTAACTTAACAGATGCCGATTTTGAAAAAATTGGGCACGCTATGGGAACATTAAGCGAAGCTCAGATATATATTGACGATACGCCAGGTATTACTGTCAGCGAACTCCGCACCAAAGCCCGCCGCGAAGCTCACCAGCATCCCCTAGGACTAGTGATCGTTGATTACCTGCAGCTCATGAGTGGTGGTGCTAAATTTGGCGGAGACGGCAACCGTGTACAAGAAATATCCGAAATTTCACGCGGTCTAAAAGGAATCGCCCGTGAACTAAATGTGCCGTTATTAGCATTATCTCAGCTCAGTCGTTCAGTAGAAAGCCGCAGTCCCCAGATACCGCAGCTAGCCGACCTGCGCGAATCTGGTTCAATCGAGCAAGATGCCGACGTTGTGGCTTTTATTTACCGCGAAGATTACTACAATCCAGAAACAGACCGCCGTAATATCACTGACATTTTTATCAAAAAACACCGTAATGGCCCTACTGGCGGCTTGGAACTGTATTTTGACAAAGAAAAACAGCGTTTCCGCAGCCTAGACTCTAGACGCTCTGAACCCTTCCAAACCTAGTACTTATACCTCAGTCCGGTACTCTCCAACACAATACACCGGGCACTCATGCATGAAAGTCCTAGACCAAATTCAAGAAAATCATCTATAATAAGACCAATCTATGAAAAAGGGATGGACGTTCTGGAAAAAGCTTAAGTTTGCGGCAATTTACGCATGGCGCCCAGCGTTGCTGGTTGGCTTTATGGGTGCGTTTTTGTACTATTTGCTCTGGTTCAGACTTGGCTCACTCACTCCAGGTCTTAGCAGCTCTGAAGC
>JACDFO010000033.1 GCA_013815785.1 Candidatus Saccharimonadota bacterium
TCGTACTCACAAAAAGAAATACAATGGCATGCTACCGGAAGAAGCCTTTATAGCAATGGGTAAACCTGAGCTGGCAAAAAAATATCGTGAAAATGGAGACTTCTTAGAGAAAGATCCCCGTGTGAGCGGTATTGGCGGGTTTCTGCGCTCTACGTCCCTAGATGAGCTGCCCCAACTTATAAACGTAGTGCGGGGCGATATCAGTCTAGTTGGCCCGAGAGCACTGGTAGAGCGTGATCTCTCAAAATATGACAAGAAAAACCTGATCTTAAGTGTCAAATCAGGTCTAACGGGGCTGGCGGTAATATCCGGGCGTAAATACTTACCGATAGAGGAACGCCGAAAGCTAGATCTTTATTACGTCCAAAACTGGAGCTTCTGGAGTGACATCGTTATCCTTCTAAAGACAATTGCCGTCGTACTGTTCCACCGCGGAGCTAAGTAGTGAACGTAGCAATTGTCTGTGATTGGTTGACGGGTGTCGGTGGTGCTGAGCGTGTCGTATATGAATTGCACAAACTTTATCCTGATGCCCCAATCTATACATCACAATATAACCCGCGTAAGATCGATTGGTTTAACAGCGCAGATATTCGAACAGGCTGGCTAAATAAGCTGCCTTCTGCATTAAAGAAGTTTCTCCCTCTACTTAGAGCACTCTACTTTTCCCGGCTAGATTTGAATAACTACGATTTAGTTATTTCATCAGCAGGAGCTGAGGCTAAAGGAGTAAAAACGAAGAGCTCAACTATACACGTTTCGTATATTCACTCTCCTACGCATTATTACTGGATACGATTTGAGGAGTATATGAAATCGCCCGGTTTTGGGTTTTTTGATCCTTTAGCACGCTTAGGTTTAAAGCTTTTGGTAAAACCCATGAAGCGTTGGGATTACAAGGCCGCACAACGACCTGATTATATTATCGCCAACTCCAACTACACTAAAAACAACATTCAGAAATATTATAACCGCGAAGCGATTGTTATTCACCCACCTGTAGAGATTGAAAGGTTTAGCCATATACCCTCAGGTCAGCAAAGGTCGGGCTTTGTGGTAGCGGGTAGGCAGACACCATACAAGAAAATAGATCTTGCCGTGCAAGCATGCACCGAGATGAACCAACACTTAACAGTAATTGGCGACGGACCGGATCATAAAAAACTAGTGGCCATGGCTGGTAAGTCAATTAATTTTCAAACAAAAGTTACAGACGATGAAATGGCTAGTTATTTTGCCAGCACAGAAGCATTCATTTTCCCAAACACAGATGACTTTGGTATTGTAGCAGTCGAAGCTATGGCAGCTGGCACGCCGGTTATTGCCTACAAAGCCGGCGGTGCGTTGGATTACGTCATCCCCGGCAAAACCGGTGAATTCTTTGACGAACAGTCGGCCGGGTCTCTAAAGGCCACGCTGAAAACCTTTAATGGCAAAGATTACGACTCAGCAGTAATCCAAAAACAGGCCGCAATGTTCTCTAGTGATATATTTAGAGGCAAATTACAACAATTTATGCAAAAAAATTCTAAATAATAAGTCATAATAGGTACTACTCAGTTGACCATGCGTTTCGCATTTGAGTGCGTAACGCGGCGCGATTGTGGAGCGCTCGCAGGCGTACATTTCGTACTCCGAGAACGCCGTACCGGAAATCAACAACAAAGTTATGCGCCAAAAAAGCAAGGTGCATTCAGGCTTAGTCTGAATCGGCTTCTTGGTGCGAAAGGCATAGTTTATGTGCGGAATTGTTGGCTACATTGGCAATTCTTCAGCCATTACTCCAGTTATCGAAGGCCTTGAAGCGCTTGAATACCGCGGCTATGATTCGGCAGGTATAACAACAATATCGGATAAGAAAACCCTGACGATTAAACAAATCGGCCGGGTAGACTCCCTTAAGCCCGCAATTGACCAAGATGGCGATAAAACGGCCAAACTGGCTATCGGCCACACCCGCTGGGCAACCCACGGTGTCCCCAGCAACACCAACGCCCATCCGCATCAGAACACCTCAGGCACTATCTTCGTCGTTCATAACGGTATCATAGAAAACTACCAGACATTACGCGCCATGCTAAAAAAAGATGGCTACAAATTTGTCTCCGAAACCGACACTGAAGTTATCCCAAACCTAATCGATTATTTTTTGAAGGCAGAAAAAGATTTTTTCAGTGCCTTTAAGCTTGCTATAAAAGAACTCGAGGGCGCCTATGCTATTGCGGCCGTTTACGCTAATGACCCAGACAGTATCTTTGTAGCCCGCCTGTCCAGCCCACTAGTAATTGGTGTTGGAGAATCTGCCCACTACGTGGCATCGGACGCCACCGCCATCATGCAGCATACAAAAAAAGTCGTCTACCTCAATGACTATGAGGTGGCCGTAGTAAAAAAAGCTAAGGTTCACATTGAGGATTTAAGGGCTAATATCAACACTTCGCGCGAAGCCCAGGAGCTGGAACATGATCTGGAAACGGCGGAGCTTGGACAGTACGAGCATTTTATGGCCAAAGAAATTGATGAAGGGCCGCAGACAATACAATCGGCCAGCCGTGGACGGCTGCGGCTGGATGGCAACATTGTTAAATTGGGCGGCCTTGAATCGGTGGAAGCCCAGCTGAAATATATTGACCGGATAGTTATAGTCGCTTGCGGTACCTCGTACTACGCCGGCCTAGTCGGCGAATATTTGATTGAGGAAATCGCCGGTATACCGGTTGAGGTCGAGCTGGCTTCGGAATTCAAGTACCGGCACGAACCGTTTTCGCGCTCTACGGCTCTTCTGGCCATATCTCAATCCGGCGAGACAGCCGACACAATCGCCGCGCTGAAAAAAGTCGAAGATTATGGAGTATTGCGGCTAGGTGTCGTTAACGCCGTCGGCTCAACTATTGCCCGTATGACCGATGCTGGCGTCTACTGCCACGCCGGACCGGAGCGCTCAGTGGCTAGCACCAAAGCCTTCTTAGCTCAAGTCACAGTTCTGGCTGAAATAGCTCTTTATCTTAGCCAAGGCAGGTCTCTGCTATACAAACCAGTGCTTAAAGAATTACTGCAGCTTCCCGATAAATTAAAAACCGTACTAGAACAGGCCGAAAAGATTGAGGCATTGGCGAAAAAATACCGTCACTACCGAGATTTTCTCTACATCGGCCGCGGCTATGCCTACCCGAGCGCTCTGGAAGGGGCGCTGAAACTCAAGGAGTTGTCCTACATACATGCCGAGGCCTTCGCGGCTGGCGAGATGAAGCATGGCCCGTTGGCGCTTATCGACGAGCATTTCCCTACTTTCGCACTCATTCCTGATGGCGATTTGCTAGAAAAAACCCTGTCAAACGTCCAGGAGATAAAAGCCCGCAGCGGTCCGGTCATCGCTATCGCCACCAAGGGCAATAAAAGTGTCGCCCGGCTGGCAGATGACGTCATCTACATTCCGCCGTCGCTTGAGCAGCTGCAGCCGCTGCTGATGGTGCCGGTCATGCAGCTGTTCGCCTACTACGTAACCGTCCATAAGCAGCTGGATGTAGATAAGCCTCGCAACTTGGCTAAATCAGTAACCGTAGAATAGGAAATATATGAAGACAGTACTTGTAACTGGCGGCATGGGCTACATTGGCGGCCCGGCGACATTGCAACCTGTTATGCTGATGCCCATAAGGCAGAAGAAATACTAGGCTGGAAAGCTTATAAAGCCATAGAAGAAGCCTGCATAGATAGTTGGCGCTGGCAGCAATTTATTTCTGAAAACGTTCAGCGACGCAATCACTGTTTTCCTGAAATTAGGATCGTGTTTACTATTATCTATCATGACCAAGGGCTTGATTGATACGGGTTGAAGAATCCCTTTTTTCTACTTTATGACTACCAACCCCAAAGACCGTTGCAATATTACAATCTTTACAGGCCCGGATTTCATTTTCTGGCAGCGCGTGTTGGCTAGGGTCCCTATCGCCCCCGTTGGCAAAAATTAATTCATCATCAGGATATAGCTTTCTAATCTTTCGTAATGTTAATGATTGCCCAAAATCTTCATCGATTGATAATAAAACATCATCAACCAGCCGTAGTGAGCCCACTAATCGCATGCGGTTTTGTTCGTCTAGTATAACCTTACCCTTTTTTAGTATCTGTTGCTCATCATTATTTATGATTACTAATAACTTATCACCAAGTCGTGCGGCCGCTTCAACCATATCGAGATGACCGCCATGCAACGGATTAAAATACCCG
This sequence comes from Candidatus Saccharimonadota bacterium, assembly GCA_013815785.1. Classification (GTDB taxonomy): domain Bacteria; phylum Patescibacteriota; class Saccharimonadia; order Saccharimonadales; family JACDFO01; genus JACDFO01. Next base: position 4,231 of record JACDFO010000033.1, read on the forward strand.
CTCACAATTGTTCTTTTCATGAGTCAATACTAACAGATTTGCTATACTTACATCTATGAAGGTACTTGTTACCGGTGGAGCTGGTTTTATTGGATCTAACTTCGTGTACCTAATCTTAAAAGAGCGGCCCAGTTGGCAGGTAACAGTCATTGATAAGCTGGGCTACGCGGGCAATAAGCAAAGCCTCGAAGGTGCATTAGATAAAATAACGTTCGTAAAGGGCAATATATGTGACGAGGGATTAATCGATAGTTTAGTTGCTGACAGCGATGCAGTAGTACATTTTGCAGCTGAATCTCACAATGATAATTCCATTGCTAACCCCTGGCCTTTTATTGAGAGCAATTTGATAGGGACTTACCGCATATTAGAAGCTGTACGCAAACATAGTAAACGCCTTCACCACATTTCTACTGATGAAGTTTATGGGGATCTTGAGCTCGATGACCCGGCAAAATTCACCGATAAAACTCCCTATAATCCGTCTAGCCCGTATTCCAGTACCAAAGCTGGCTCCGATTTGCTTGTGCGAGCTTGGGTAAGAAGCTTTGGTGTACAGGCTACCATCTCTAACTGCTCCAACAATTATGGGCCCAGGCAACATGTCGAGAAATTTATTCCCCGGCAAATTACCGAAGTTTTATTAGACCGAAAACCAAAGCTCTATGGTACCGGCGAAAACATCCGTGACTGGATTCAAGTCGATGACCATAACAGCGCCGTACTTACCATATTAGAAAAAGGTAAAGCAGGAGAGACTTATCTCATTGGCGCTAATGGCGAAAAAAACAATAAAGAAGTCGTGGAGATGATCCTTAGCTTGATGGGCAAGGACCCTATGGATTACGAGCACGTTACAGACAGGCCGGGGCATGATCTACGTTATGCTATAGATAATAGCAAGCTTGTAGATGAACTTAGCTGGCAACCGCACTACACTTCTTTTGAGGACGGACTGAGGGCAACAATCGATTGGTATACTCATAACGATAGCTGGTGGAAGCCGCAAAAAGCCGAAACTGAAGCTAAATATAAACAAGCGGGACATTAAAATGCCGCAGCATAATTTTACTACAGCGCCGACTGAAATTGAGGGTTTATATACAATCAATTACAAAATATTTGAAGATGACCGCGGCTCAGTGATGGAATTTTATCGCCAATCGGACTTTATCGCAGCCTCTATCCCGTCGCTTGGTGTGCGGCCACAAGTCAATGCCCCCTTGAGTTTTAAAGGAGCAGTAAGGGGCGTTCATGCAGAATTTGCTCATAAACTAGTGTCGGTTGCTGGCGGGATGGTCTACGCCGTCATCGTTGACCTGAGAGCAAAATCACCAACCGCAGGGAAGTGGCAAGGATTTGAGTTAAGCCGTGGTGATGGCTTGTTTATTTCAAAGGGGCTTGGCAATTCATTTCAATCCATTAGTAATGAGCCGTCAACTTATCTTTACTACTTTGAAAAAGAATGGGCACCAGGCATGCCCGGAAAATCCTGTAACCCACTAGATCCAGAACTCAATATCGACTGGCCAATTAAGGACGGCCAAGGGATGATTATTTCTGACAAAGACCGTAATAACCCTTCACTTCGGGAAGCCCTGGCATCATGAACGAGGCAGAAATCTTTATCGCTGGGGCAAACGGGCAGCTTGGGAAAGCCCTAAGAGCACGATATCCTAATGCAAACTTTGCGGATATTGATCGGCTCGACATTACAGAGGAAGAAAGTATAAAAAATTACGACTGGTCACAGACTCGTATTATCCTCAACGCCGCGGCCTACACTAATGTCGATGGAGCTGAAACTGCCGAGGGACGCATTGAAGCCTGGAAAGTGAATGCGCATGCAGTAGGCTATTTAAGTAAAGTTGCCCGTGATAATGATATAACTATTCTGCACATTTCTACCGACTACGTGTTTGATGGCACGCAAGATAATCATAAAGAGGAAGAGGCGTTCGCGCCTCTATCGGTCTACGGCGCGAGTAAAGCTGCCGGCGACATTATCGTGTCATTGACGCCAAAATTTTATATTCTACGCACAAGTTGGGTTATCGGAGAAGGCAGAAACTTTGTTCGAACAATGCTTGAACTAGGCAAAAAAGGTGTGGATCCTACTGTCGTCTCTGATCAGATCGGCAGGCTTACATTTACGAGCGAGTTGGTTAGAGCTATCGATCATTTATTATCAAATAACTTATCTTTTGGTACTTACAATATCTCTAACTCAGGTGAGTCAAAAAGTTGGGCCGACATAACCAAGACTATTTTTGAGATTGCAGGATATCAAAACTCTGTAAACACTATAACCACCGATGACTACTACACTGGCAAAGAAAATACTGCTCCGCGTCCGCTTAATAGCACTCTGAATTTAACAAAAATTCAGACAACCAGCTTTACAAGCACCGATTGGCGTGATGAACTAAGATTATATATAGAGAAGGAGTTGCAATCTTGAAAGGCATTATATTAGCTGGTGGATCAGGCACACGTCTCTACCCAATTACAAAGGGTATTTCGAAGCAACTAATGCCGATTTATGACAAGCCTATGATTTACTACCCGCTCTCAACGCTCATGATGGCTGGGATCAAAGATATTTTGATTATCACGACACCTGAAGATCAAAGCCAGTTTCAGCGACTACTGGGCAATGGTTCAGACATCGGCGTGAATTTACAGTATGCAATCCAGCCAAAGCCAGGAGGGCTTGCGCAAGCATTTTTAATCGGTGAAGAATTTATCGGTAATTATAAGGTTGCCTTAGTATTAGGCGACAACATCTTTCATGGGCATGGGTTTGGCAACAGCCTTAAGGGCTGTGTTGACCCTGACGGGGGCATCGTTTTTGCCTATCAGGTAGCTGACCCAGAACGGTATGGCGTGGTTGAATTTGACGAATCCATGCAGGCCGTATCAATTGAAGAGAAGCCTTCCGAACCAAAATCCGACTATGCTGTCGTGGGCTTGTATTTTTACGATAATGAAGTGGTGGGGATTGCTAAGAATATACAGCCCAGCGAGCGCGGTGAGCTCGAAATTACTACCGTTAATGAAGCATACTTAAAACGTGGCAAACTAAAAGTCCAGGTTATGGACCGCGGCACCGCTTGGCTTGACACCGGCACATTTGAGTCCATGAATGATGCATCTGAATACATTAGGGTGGTAGAAAAACGAACCGGCCTAAAGCTTGGCTGCATAGAAGAGGTTGCTTATACCCAAGGTTTTATCAGTAAGGAACAACTGCTCAGAATTGCCGAACCCTTGAAGAAATCCGGGTATGGTCAATACCTCCATGGGCTTGTCTAGCTCTTTAATATTTAAAGTATTTGTGATACAATCAAAGTACTTAAATCTAAAATAAATACTATGAAAAAGTCGAAAAAAATCTATACCCCCTCCAAGAAAAAAGTCCTCATCACACTGGCGGTTTTGGCCATGGTGAGCGGGTTGCTCTTTGCTCTAAAGAGTAAGAATGTGATTAACGTATATTCCAAAAATTCTAGCACTGCAGAGGATGATGAAGCCAAGACAACCAGCAATGCCGCAACTGCCCAAGCAGACTTTACCGATGGCGTTGATCGTGAGCCCGGTAACTCATTGGGCGAAGAGGAAGGATCAGGCGAAATAGCTGACAATAACGGTACTATTGATAGCAGTACCGATACTTCTAACCCTGTTGTTTCGAGTACTGGAGAGATTAAATTATTCTCGCCAAAGAAAGATATTAGCATAAGTTCTGGCCATACTGTTTCTGGTACGTCTACGCTGTTCAGCGTATCATACCGCCTGATTGATAACGTCAGTGGCATTATAGCTTCCGGTAACCTTAATGTGGTGAATGGTAAATTCTCAGGTAAAGTGAACTTTACGACAAACGGAACCGAAGGACGCTTAGATATCTTTGGCACAAGAGTTGATGGTACCGAATTTAGCAATATAGAAATTCCGCTGAGGTTTAAGTAGCGTATGCAAATATTAATAAAGCCAGCCTCTATCTTGAAAATATTTATTTTGGCTTTTGTCGTTATGGCGTTTGCATTTGCTCTACAGGTGAGTCTTTCGCCCAAAGTTTTTGCAGGATATGATGGCGGCAAACTTATTGATAATGCTGCATTTCTAGATGCTAATTCCATGAATGCTTCCCAAATTCAAAGTTTTCTAGTAGGCAAGGGTGCAGGTATTGCGAATATGAACTTCGTATTGAATTGCTATGGTCAAGAAAGCAAAGAACGTCAGTGGTACACCGCCGTTGGAGCAGCGTGTGATACCTCAATGCCAGCATCTTCAATAATTTTCTACGCTGCGCAAATCTACGGAATCAATCCAAAGATAATTCTTGCAACCTTGCAGAAAGAGCAGAGCTTAGTTACCGCCCCTAACCCAACTTCTTGGCAGATAAACCAGGCTATGGGATACGCCTGTCCTACGTCCGGACAATGTGCTGGCAGTAGTACTTTCCCCTACCAAATAGATAGTGGTACCTGGGTACTGCGTTATCATTACGAGCGTGCGAGTGGCAACATGAGCTGGTGGACACAAAGTAGTTCATGGACATGTGGCACAGCAAAAAGCCTATATACACCAAACCTCTACCCCGGCCAAAATGTTAACTTCATCGATCAAGACGGCGTCCTTTACCGTACTCTGTATCTACATAATGCCGCATCGTCTTCTATGTATTGTTACACACCTCATACATACAATAATCCTCAGGGATTATACGGGCTGCCTGTATACGGCACCGTCGGACGTTACTACACCGGCAGTTACAACTTTGTGCAGTACTATGAACTATGGTTTGACCCAGGTTCCACCATTACCAATAACGTCACTATGAACATAATATCGCAGCCTGATGCTTCGCCTGCACGCGGACAAACTGTCAGCTATACGATCTCCTTCAGGAATAATGCCTCGACCAATATCGTTGTTGATGCTATTGGCATTGTTGGCCGAGCCGGCAGTCTAAACGGAGCTAACCTAGACTTTGGATGGCAAGGGCCCATTACGCTCGCGCCGGGCATTACCCAACAATATACGTTTACCAGCCCGATTAGAGACACAGGCGTGCTCTACGTCTGGCCAGCTGTGTATTACCAGGGTGTATATGTCCAATATAACAATTGGGGAAGCACAATTGTTAGTCGTGCGCCAAACTTCACATTATCTCAGCCACTCACTACTAGCTCTACAACCATTTACGCCGGGCAAAATGTAACCTTTTCCGCGGTGTTAAAAAATAATGAAGCTTATTCTATAAGTTACGATGCGCTTGGTATACCTGTTAAATTTTATGATAGATATGGTTACGATGCTGTCTGGGTCGGTCCAGGAGTAATTGCCCCGGGAGCAGAAATAACGCTAAGTGGTACACGAATCATTGATAAGCCGGGACCGTTCACGTATTGGGTTTCTAACTATTACAGTGATACTTATTCAACAATAGGATCCGTTAAAAGGTTTAATTCTTTAGAGGTTACGCCCAACTTCTCAGTAACTGGTATGACGTTCTCCAACACGGCTCCTGTACAAGGGGAAAATCTAAATGTTACTGAATTCAAAATAACCAATAACCTCCCTGTTCCTATAGACGTTGATGCGGTGGGAGTTGTA
>JACDFO010000034.1 GCA_013815785.1 Candidatus Saccharimonadota bacterium
CATCAGCTAACCTCGAATTCGAAAAAGCCGCCGAATTGAGGGACATAATATCCGATATCAAAAAAAAGCTATAATCCAACCAACTTACCACCTTTTCAAACCGAGCAAAAGTAAGAAAATACCTATTTATCGTTGACGAATAGGGTTATGCTAGTAGGTATGAAGCAAATGGGAATTTTGGGGATTGTTTTGGTTTTTGCGGTTGTGGCTTTATTGCCGGCGACTGCGGGTGCTGAGACCTTTAGTATTTCGCAGAACATCGAGGTGCGGGCTAGAGTAGCGGCCACGCATACGATTATTTTGGATGACGACGACACGATTTTGGAGATATCTAGCAATACCACAGAAGAAGCTGTGCCTCGCGTTTTCCGCAACCTGATTGCTAAAGAAAGTGTTTTGCCACTGACTGACGAAATATATGCACAATACCGGAAGCTTGTGCCGGAAGGCACCGGTCGAGCGGGTTTACTGTACAAATATTATCAATTCCCAATATTTTCATACCAACAGAAGTCTCACTTTACCGCACTAATTAGCCTACATTAGCGATTCAGTCTTGGACGATTGAGAGCTTGCGGCGGATGTGGGATAGGTCTAGGTCTTTTGGTTGTGCGCCGTCGTGGAGTTGTTGGCCAATTACGTCGAAGGTGCGCATAACGTAGGCTTTGGTGCGTTTGTCGGCAATGCTGAGGTGAGCGCCGGGGACGCCACGTACGTAAACGCCTGGGTGGTCTTCGTACAAAGCTTCCCATTTTTCTTTTTGGCCGGCTAAGTCGTTTGCATAAGCTACAATCAACATATCTTGATCTGTTGGTGTGTGGGGTGCAAACCTGCCGGCGTCGCCGTTGAGTAGTGAATCGGTGTGCGCAAATTCGTACGCAAGTGAGCGAGGCGAGAGGTTGACGGTACTTGCGCCTGTTCCAGCCATATCAAAAAGGTTGCGGACAGCCAGGCGTGCAACGTTGCCGACTTCTTTGTTTGGTGTGGCTCTGAGTTCTTGGATGGTTTCTTTGCCCAATCCCTCTGCAAAGCATGGAGCAACAGGCATGGCAAATGTAACGTCTAGGCCACGCTCTCGCGCCATGAATACGAAGGGAAACTGCACCATGGCACCACGCGAGTTGCCATGAATAAATACATACTCTTTATCGAGCTCCATGCCAAGATTTGGATATTGCAGGATTTCCAGCATGTTGTGGGCTTGTCGTGCCAGGCTTATGCTACGCATTTCTTGAACAGTTTTCCATGGTTTAAATAGGAATTGGCCTATTTCACGCACATATGAATCGCGCTCTTCGCCTACATGGCCAACCAGGATTGAGGGAAAACCAATAGCGCCAAACGCCCTCTGTGAGTGTTCGTTGAAGCCGTGTAGGTTGGTAAACCAGGCGGGTGTTTCTATGATTGGGATGTCCGTAGCACGCTCTTTTGGCTCGCAAACATTCATGCCTAGTCTTGTGCCGTCGCTCATATTGACGCGGTATCGACTTAAGGCATTACCCCATTCATCTATTTCTTCGGCCTTCTTGAATACTATGCTTTCTATGCCGACGTCAAACTGCCACGATTCTGGCAATAAAAAACCCTCGTTCTCACGAGGGTGTAATAATTCTTCGCTCATATTTTGGCCAGCAGTATGCAAGCCTTGATTTTGTTCCATGGTTGACATGTTTTTTCTCCTTTGTATATGAGATTTTTCGCTTATGTCTATCGTATTCCTATGACCGGTGTTTGTAAATAGGCAAATATTACAAACTTAGTTCGGGCGTTTCTTCTGTATAATGATACCAATGGTGAAGTTATCCCACGAAGACGTATTAAAATTGGCCCGTTTGGCTCGATTGCAGCTAACTGACTCTGAAGTTACTCAGTTTAGTGGTGAAATCAGCGCTATTTTGGGCTACGTCGAACAACTGAAATCTGTTGATGTCGACAGCCTTATGCCTACTAGCCAGGTTACGGGACTCACAAATGTAATGCGCAAAGACGATATGCAAAATTATGGTCCTACGCCAGCTGATTTACTCAAGAACGCTCCTGCTACCAAAGATGGTCATATTAAGGTCAATAGGATGCTCGCATGAGCCAGTGGTCTGCTATTGCTGATATTGCTGAAAAAGTTCAAAAAGGAGAGCTGAAGGCGGAAAACTTGGTCGCCCAAGCCCTTAAGACTATTGAGGACAACCAAGATTTCAGTGCGGTAATTGCAACGATTGAAGACCGTGCCAAAGAACGTGCCATCGAAATTGATAATCGTGTAGAAAGAAACGAGGCTGTTGGTCGCCTGGCAGGAGTTCCATTCATTGCCAAAGATAATTTTTTGACATTTGGATCGGAAACGACGGCAGCAAGTAATATTTTGAAGGGATTTGAAGCTCCGTACCAGTCAACTGCAATACAAAGGCTAGAAGCAGAGGGTGCTATATGTGTGGCCAAAGCCAACTTAGATGCTTTTGCTCATGGTTCTAGCACCGAAAATAGTGATTTTATGACAACCAAAAATCCGCACGATAAAACAAAAGTACCGGGTGGTTCATCTGGTGGAAGTGCGGCTTCGGTGATTCTGGATATGGCACCTTTTGCGCTGGGTACAGACACGGGTGGTTCAATACGGCTGCCGGCTGCCTTTTGTGGGGCAGTAGGCTATAAACCAACCTATGGTTTGGTGTCCCGTAGTGGGGTAGTGGCCATGGCAAGTAGTACGGATGTGATAGGCCCGCTAACGCGAACGGTAGAAGATGCGGCTGTCGTACTTGATGTTATAGCTGCAAAAGATGCCTTAGATGGAACAACCATCGAACCCGAAGGAGATGGTTATGCTCTCAGCCCCGAGCTCTCAGCTCTCAGCTCAAAAAAGATAGGTGTTATCAAGGAATATATGAGCGATGGTATTGATGTAAAAGTGAAGGCGCAAATAGAAGCTGCGATTACGAAGCTTAAAGATGCCGGTGCTGAAATTGTTGAAGTTAGTTTGCCATCACTCCCATTAGCGCTAGCTTGCTATTACATTATTTGTCCTGCTGAAGTTAGTAGTAATCTTAGTCGCTATGACGGACAACGCTACGGTTTCTCACACCCAGAAGCAAAGAACTTAGATGACAGCTATAATTTAACCCGAAGTGAAGGTTTTGGCACCGAAGCCAAGCGGCGCATCATGATTGGAACATACGTACTGAGTAGTGGCTATTACGATGCATATTATAAGAAGGCGCAGCAGGTACGAACTAAACTGATTGATGAATTTAATAAAACATTTGAAACAGTTGATTTCTTATTGGGTCCTACCGCTCCGATGACTGCGTTTGAAATAGGTAAACATGCCAATGATCCGCTGGAAATGTATTTAACTGATATCATGACAGTTGCAGTGAATCTGGTAGGCGTTCCGGCGATAAGCATTCCGGCAGGAAAAATTGATAATATGCCCGTTGGCCTTCAGTTGATTGCACCACAGCACAAAGACCGCGACTTGCTTGGCTTGGCGTCACAAGTAGAAAGGATTATTGCATGAGATTAGAAATTATCGCGCTAATAGCAGGGATTTTTGTGCTACTACTATTTTTATTGGCAGTTTTTATACGCAAAGTTCCAAAAAGGCTAAAAGGCGACATGTATGCCGAAAGATGGAAAGTTCTTCAAGCACACTGCCGTGATAAAAAAACGTGGCCACTAGCAATAACCGAAGCCGATAAACTACTAGACAAGGCGCTGAAACGTCGCAAGTTCAAAGGCAAGCGTATGGGGGAGCGAATGGTGTCTGCTCAGCGTAAGTTCACTAACAATGACGCTGTTTGGTTTGCACATAATTTATGTAAAAAAGTTCTTACCGACCCCGATGCCCGCTTGCGCGAGGCAGACGTAAAGACTGCCTTACTTGGTTTCAGGCAAGCTCTTCGTGACTTAGGCGCTTTAGAAAGCAGCGAATCAGTCGCAGCCAAGAAAGGCGAGAAGTGATATCAGCTGAAATTCGTAAAAAATATACCGTCACAATTGGTATTGAATGTCATGTTCAGCTCAAAACAAAAACCAAATTATTTTCTGCTGCCGGAAACGATTCACGTGAAGCCGCCCCGAATACACACATTAGTCATATTGATCTAGGCATGCCCGGTGCGCTGCCGGTACTCAATGAAGCTGCTGTAGAACTTGGTATGAAGGCCGCTTTTGCGCTCGGTACAACTCCTCAAAAATTTAGTGAGTTCGACCGAAAGCATTATTTTTATCCCGACCTGCCAACCGGTTATCAGATAACTCAGTTTTATCATCCTATTATTATCGGTGGCGAAGTACGTATTGAAGTGGATGGTCAAGAAAAGATAGTAAAAATCCATGAAGCCCACTTAGAGGCTGATGCCGGCAAAAGTATTCATCCTCCCGGAAAAGATTATAGTTTGGTTGACCTTAACAGGGCTGGAACACCTTTGCTTGAAATCGTATCTGAACCAGATATGCACTCCGCCGAAGAGGCAAAGGTTTATGCTAAAGAATTATATTTGCGTATGCGTTACGCGGGTGTTTCTGAGGCGAATATGTATTACGGGAACATGCGATTCGATGTTAACTTATCGGTTAGTACAAACGATGTATTAGGCACGCGTAGCGAAACCAAAAACCTAAATAGCTTCCGCAGTATCGAACGGGCGATTGAGTTTGAGACAGAGCGCCAAATTGAGCTATTCGAAAAGGGCGAAAAGGTAGTCCAGGAAACAAGAGGATGGGATGACGCCAAGCAGCGAACATTTACACAGCGTAGCAAAGAAGAGGCGCATGATTATAGATACATGCCCGACCCTGATATCCCGCCACTCGTGTTGTCGGATGAAATGATTGAAAAAGTACGAAGTACTATGCCTGCGCTTCCTGGCGAGGTCCGTGAAAAGTTTATGGGTCTGCAGCTTGACAGTTCTTCGGTCGATACATTGGTCGAGGAGATGCCAGCCGGACGTTTTGTGCTGACACTACTTGACAGCGGGTGTAAGACAGCTGATGTCAAGAGAGTGGCGAATTGGTTGACCAGTGAGGTTCAGGCTTTGGTTGCAAATGATAAAATTTCATGGGAAACAGCCAAACTTGACGTTGCAAATTTTAAGCAATTAGCCGAGATGACTAGTAGTAATAAAGTTAGTTCTACTGGGGCAAAAGCCATTTTGATTGATATGGTTCAAATCGGGGGTAGTCCGGCAGAAATTGCTGAAGCCAAAAACTTGCTACAAGTTTCTGATGAAGACGAGATAAATGACATCGTCAAACAGGTGCTTGCTGAGAATCCCAAAGCTGCTGAAGATGTACGAAACGGTGAAGCGAAAGCAATCGGGTTCTTAGTGGGCCAAATAATGAAAGCTAGTAAAGGCCAAGCTAATCCTAGCGTAGCCCAAGATCTTATTAAAAAACAGCTTAACTGACCTCACTATCTGTTCTGTGAATAAGACGTTTTATAAATGTGACTACTTCTTCACTAACTGCTACCCCACATTCAATCATTAGGCGGTTCATGTTGAGATAAAAACTGGCTAGAAACCGGCTTGTGCCTAATGGGTGCTTATCGCTGGGATATAATTTTATATCGTTTCGGGTGTATTCGTTCAATATAGGCCAGCTAGAACGGACAAAGTCTGCTATGGAAATCGGTTTCCCATTATTGTTCCAAGTTTCTACTTCAAGACGAAAATTTTTGGTAGCTTCTTTGAATACACCATAATCTTGACCGGCGATATTGAACAGATCTGAGCGCCGAGTAATCACGGCTTCAATGCTGGGACAGTCTTCACCAAGCTTGGTCGCCATAATACACGTTTTTACCTTGTCTATGATATCTGGCCCAAAATCGAGACTCAGCATATTAATTTCAGTAATGTGACATGAATACTGTTCTTTGGAGTCGAAGCCCCTTACGACTTTCAGTTCGTCGGCTGTTTTGAAATGACTATATCCGGAATCGTGGCCTATAACCGCAAACGCTATAACTAATAAATCTGCATCAGGCTGTTCTGGTGCTTTCTTTTCTTGGTATTCATTAAAGAGTCGGTGTGCTTCTTGATAGCTTGTTTTTATATGCCACTCCCAATTATGGTAGGGCAAATTAGGTTCCTGAAATGCCTCCATGGCATATGCAAACAGCTGGATCTGGGCCTGCTGGTCATGCAGCAGTTCATCATCGGGAATGAAGTCTGTTTCAGTTGGAAATAATTCTGAACTCAGCATAGTTTGCTTGATTATACGCTTATATTGTTGTATTGCAACTAATTTCAAACTGTTACTCTTATGCTACAATTGCCATCATGGAACACACAACAGTCCGAAAAGCAGTAATAGCAGCAGCAGGATTTGGAACTCGCTTTTTGCCGCAAACCAAAGCTATGCCAAAGGAAATGCTACCACTGGTGGATAAACCGATTATCCAGTATATCGTCGAAGAGCTAGTAGATGCCGGTATTCAGGATATAGTGATCGTAACCGGCTATCACAAACGTTCTATCGAAGATCATTTTGACCAAATGAGCGCTGACTTACGCGCAAACCTAAAACAAGGTGATAAATTAGAGCTGCTAGAGGAAACTAAAAAAATATCTGATTTAGCTAATTTTGCTTATATAAGGCAAAAAGGTCCATATGGTAATGGGACGCCAATGCTGAACGCCGAACACCTTATTGGCAACGAACCGTTTATATATACATTTGCTGATGATTTTATTGTTGCTGAACCATCACGTTTTAAGCAGATGATAGACGTGTATCAACGCACAGGCTCAAGCGTTCTTACGTGTATAAGAGTCGAAAATGACGAAGATTATGACCGTTATGGAATTATTGACGGTGAACAAATAGAAGACGACTTAGTACGAATGAATACAATAATTGAAAAACCAGGCAAGCAAAACGCTCCTAGTAATCTCGCAAGTGTCAGTGGATACGTGTTTACGCCAGAAATATTTAAGTACCTGCATATGGCTCAAGATAATTTGCAACCAGGTCATGAATTTTATCAGCAAGCCGCAATGCAGTTAATGATTGATAATGGTAATGAAATGCTAGCTTACGAAGTTAAAAATAGTCGCTACTACGACACAGGCAATAAGCTTGAATACCTTAAAACCGTGGTAGACTTTGCACTCAAGCATGACGATATAAAAGATGAATTTGCTGCCTATCTAAGAACACTTGTAAAGTAGTGTTATACTAAGAAGTACTTATGGGCAATGCGGAAACAATTTTGGTTATCATTCTGGCTTCATTCTTAGCCATCCTTTTATTAGTTGCGATTATAGCTACTGTCAAAATTATTCAAGTTTTAAATCATTTAAAACACATCAGCGAAAAAGCTGAAGCTATTGCTGATAAAGCCGAATCTGTCGGTGATTTTTTTAGCCGAGCGGCTGGTCCGATGGCCATTGGCAATATGTTAGTTAATATTTCTGAAATAGTGTTCAAGAAAAAATTCAAGAAAAAACGCTAAGGAGGACTGGGATATGCGAAAACGTGATCGTAGTGTTGCTGTCGGAACTTTGATTGCTGCTGGTATTGGCTACGCTGCCGGCGTACTGACAGCACCCAAAAGCGGACGTGAAACGCGGAAAGGTATTCAGAAAACAGCCACCAAGGCCAAAAAAGATGCTGAAAAAAACCTCAAGAATCTACACGGTGAATTAACGGATCTTATTGATACAAGTAAGAAGCGCGCCACAAAAATTAAAACAGGGACCGTAACTGAGTTTAATGACGCGCTAGCTAAAGCACAAAAAGCCAAACAAAAAGTTGGTGAACTGCTTAGTGCCTTGCACGAAGGCGATACTGAAGATCGAGATCTGAAGCAGGCTGTAAAAGACGTTAATCAGGCTATTGATCACTTAAGGATTTTTCTTGAAAAAACAAACGGTCCAAAAGCCAAATAAGACTAGTTACGAAGAAATCGGTCGAATGGTAGAAAATATCTACTTAAGCGGCTATCTCGATCGTAATCAGATGTATAAGATGAGTTTTATTAAAGGCGTGATAACTGGGTTGGGGGGAGTAATTGGAGCGACGATTGTCGTGGGTCTGTTACTGTGGATTTTATCACTGTTCGATACGTTGCCGCTAATTGATCAATTAACAGATAAACTAGAACGTACTGTTCAGTCTCAAAAGTAACCGTTGTAATTAATCGCTCAGCGGTCGCGACTTGAGACGATTTGTTATAAAATACACTAAGAAAAGAGGGTAACATTCTTGGTTAAGCACGCGCTTACGTCTAGTGATTATGTACATTTGCATAACCACACTCAGTATAGTTTGCTGGATGGCCTGACACGTGTTGGTCCACTGATGGACTTCGTGCAGACGCAGGGAATGCCTGCTGTGGCTATGACTGACCACGGAACATTATCTGGCGCAGTAGATTTTTATAAAGAAGCACACGCGAAAGATATCAAACCGATTATTGGTATTGAAACATATGTTGCAGCCCGTAAACACACCGATAAGGAACCTGGCAAGGACAAGCAGCGTCATCATTTGATTCTGCTGGCTATGAATAATACCGGCTATCAGAATCTTATGCGCTTAAGTACGATTGCGAATTTAGACGGCTTTTATTATTTTCCGCGAATTGACCATGAATTATTAGAACAATATGGTGAGGGGCTTATTGTTTTAAGTGCCTGCATGGGTGGTGAAGTCGGTGACGCACTAAAACAGGGCCAGTATGATCAAGCTAAAAAAATAGCGGAGTGGTATAAATCTGTGTTCGGCAATCGATATTATCTTGAAATTCAAGATCATGGACATCCAAAGAATCCTTTACATAGCCCAGAGCAAGGCGATATAAACAAACAAGTCTTAAAACTTAGCAAGGAACTCGATATTCCTGCTGTTGTCACCTGTGATGCACACTACTTGAAGCATGAAGATCAAGACGCTCACGAGATACTTTTGTGCGTTGGCACGGGATCATTTTTAAGCGATGAAAAACGAATGTCGTTAAAAGATTTTCCTCTGCATGTAGTTGAACCAGCTGAAATTATCAGACGATGGGGTAGCGAAAATCCTGAGCTCATTACTAACACCAAAGCTATCGCCGAGCGTTGTGAAGTAACACTTGAGCTTGGTAAATATTTGATTCCAAAATTCCCTGTGCCTGAGGGCAAAAATGAAAAAACATATCTTGACGAACTTACATATTCAGGTTTATTGCGTCGCTATACTCCTGACACCGAAGC
>JACDFO010000003.1 GCA_013815785.1 Candidatus Saccharimonadota bacterium
GGCTGAAACTGAAGCTAACCCACGCACAATAGAAAATGTGGGAGCAACGGAGATTCTGTTCATTGGTACCCTTGCCGTGGCAGGCATAGGTGGCTCGATAGCCCTCCAGCGCGATAAGAACCGCAAACGCGCCCTAAGTAGTTCCAAAAAATAAATCTTCTCCTATATACTGGTACATATGAAACCTATACGTACCCGTTTTGCCCCAAGCCCAACGGGGCTATTACATGTTGGCGGTATCCGTACCGCGCTGTTTGCATGGCTAGTAGCAAAACAAGCTGACGGCCAGTTTATACTTCGCCTAGAGGACACCGACCAAGCTAGAGAAGTAGCAGGAGCAGACAAGCATATTATGGATTGTTTGCGCGCATTAGGCTTAGATTACGATGAAGGACCAGACAAAAGCGGCGACTTTGGCCCGTACCGTCAAAGTGAACGCCTGAATATTTACAAAAAATGGGCACAGAAACTGGTAGATAGTGGCCGTGCCTACGCCGACCCATACACAGCTGCTGAAGTTCAGGCTTTTCGTGAGCAAGCACAAGCTGCCAAAAAGCCATTTTTATACCGTAATCATCGACCAGAAAATTCACCAGTCTGGGACGGTACAAAACCGCTTCGTTTTAAATCTGAACCGAAACCATACCAGTGGCAAGATGCCGTTATGGGCAATTTATCTACTCCACCAGAAGTTGTAGATGATTTTATTCTTATGAAATCAGATGGCTATCCTACTTATAACTTCGCACACATCGTCGACGACGCCGAAATGCAGTGCAGCCATGTTATTCGCGGCCAAGAATTTTTAGCCAGTACACCAAACTATTTGAATCTTTACGAGGCTCTGGGATTAGAACAGCCTGTCTTAGCCACCATGCCTCATATTCTGGGCGAAACTGGTAATAAAAAACTGAGTAAGCGAGATGGAGCTAAAGACGTCCTGAATTATATTCAAGATGGCTATCTACCAGAAGCCTTAGTTAGTTTTATAGCCACTTTGGGGTGGAACGATGGCACTGAGCAAGAAGTTTATGATACTAATGAATTGATAAAAAACTTTCGTCTAGAGCGTGTCCAAAAAAGCGGTGCAAGGTTTGATGAACAACGATTACTTTGGGTAAATGGCGTATTTTTACGAAATATGCCGATTGACTTTTTATATACACGAACTTTGGGCACAAAATACACAAAAGCAGGTGGCTTCTGGCCCGACGAAGCCAAGGATGCAGATGAAGATTATAAGAAACAAGTGCTCGGCCTTGTTCAAGAACGTCTGAAGTACTTTGCTGAACTGCCCGAACTCACACGTTTTTTCTTCACCGATTTAGCCGTCAATACTGAACTGATAACAGGCAATAAACAACTCAAAAAAATTGATAAAACCCAACTACACCATCTTCTAGAAATTGCAAGGTTGGACCTTGAACAAAGTGATTTTTCTAAAGAAGATTTGACGACTAAGCTAAATGGCCTATTAGAATCAACCGGCCAAAAACCTGGAATATTATTTAGTTTGATCAGAATTGCGACTACACAGAGCTCAGCTAGTCCTGGCCTCGCCGAAAGCCTAGCCTTACTTGGCAAGGAAATAACCTTGCGCCGCATTGATTCGCAGCTCGGAGTTCTTTAAGATATTGCTTTTCGTCGTTTACGACTCATCAGCACGACTTTGGTTGATTCGTGGAAGCAAATTGATAGGTGTTTGTTAGGATTTCGGGCGGCGGAGAGGATATTGTATCGAAGTATCGATTCCTTTCCGCCGCCGCGAATCATCCCAACCGTTCGGCGATGATGTCTCTTATGACCATCAGTACACCGTCGTCGACGATTATGCGGTCATGGAACTTGACCGAGAGTCGATCCGGACTTTCACCGCCGAGGTTGAAGTGGAATTTCTCCACACCCCCCATGAGCTTAAGCTCATCTGCTATGATTCGCAGCTGAGGATGCAGCATCGACCTTTCAAGATCGTCGCAACTGAAGAATCCGCTTTTGAAGCTTGCATCCGACCGGATACAGAACCTATACCAGTTACGGCCCTCCATCCGCTGTATTGCGGTTGGGTTGACGGAACTTACTGAAGTGCTCATCGAGCCTCCCCTGTAGTATTTGGACAAACACCTATCTTATCGTTTGAGTAATATGTACACCAAACGAATAAAATTTACAGCTATGTAGCTCTTTTGTCAACTTTATTATCTTAATTTTATGATAGTTTCTTTATTGTCTAGTTTTTGTGAGGTTTGTGGTGTTGCTGTTTGAGTTTTTTTGCGGCGAGAGCGAGTACGTTTTCGTTTTGGTTTTTGCTCGGTATGAGTTGCTTCTGGTTTTTCTTCAGGTTCATCATCACTGCTGGCAAGCTTAAATATCCTTTTAGCGACTTCTTCAGGTGTACTAGGAGTTTTAGATTCTGCTGGTTTATGAGATTTAGTCTCTATGTCTTGTGGTTTCGGTTTACGGTTTTCGGCAGATTGAGTGGTCGCCAGACGGCTCGGGGTGGTGTATCGATCATTCATGAAGGTTTCTATGCCAGCACGCCCGACGGCGTACTGTTCACGGCTATTGGCAATGATTCGCTGTGTAAAATCCTGGCCAAGTTCTGGTAATATCAAGCTTGTGGCAGAAAATGCCGGCATTTTTTCACCCTCGATAATCATGCTGATAGCGAAGTGCAGGTTGTGAAGATGAACGAGGTCGAGTTCAGTGAACTGCGGCTCAAAATATTTTTGCATAACCCGAGCATCGTCGGCACTAGTACGGAAGGCAATAATAGAACCGACATTACCGAACACCGCGTCACGGACCTCAAAACTCATCTGAGCGATATATTGGTTGGCTACCGTCAGGTTCAAACCATATTTGCGCGCCTCGGACAGAATCGTTGCGAACGAATCAGTCGCAAAGTTCTGGAATTCGTCTACGTACAGATAAAACGGAACGCGTTCGCTGGAATGTACATCGGCCCGACTCATCGCACCCAGCTGAATTTTGGTAACCAACAAAGCGCCCAGCAACGATGCGTTATCTTCACCGATCAGTCCGCGCGACAGATTGACTATCAAAATTTTACGCTCATCCATAATCTGTCGCATATTAAAGCTGCTTTTAGGCTGCCCGATAATGTTTCGTACGATAGGATTAGCCGTAAAGGCACCGACCTTGTTCAGTACCGGTGCGACAGCTTCGGCCGCGAATTTATCGTTCCAGCTGGCAAACTCGACCGTCCAGAAGTTGCGTACGACCGGGTCTTGCACATGTTCCAAAACCTCAAGACGAAACTTCTTATCAGTTAAAATACGGGTAATATCGAGCATGGTTGCATCTGGGTAGTCCAATAATGCGAGTAACGAATAACGAAGGATATATTCTAACCGCGGTCCCCAGGACTCAAACATGCGCTTCAAAACGCCAATAAGTTCGGAGGCGGTATGGGTTTTAAGTTTTGGATCCGTCACTTCCATCGGATTGAACGCTATGGGAAAATCCGTGTCGGACGGATTGATGTAGATAACGTCTTTAACCCTACCTTCTGGTATACGCTGTAGAATACTCTGGGCGTAATCGCCGTGCGGGTCGATAACTGCAAAGCCATACGGACTATAGATGTCGGAAATCGTCAAAAGCTCCAGCAGACCCGACTTACCGACGCCAGTCTGACCGATGATATATAAATGCCGACCACGATCAGTACGATGCAGGCCAAACATGGTGTTGTGCCCACGGAAGTTAGTGACACCAATGGGACTGACTTGCGTACGAGTAGTCTCTGCAATCAGTGGCAAATTAGCCGGTGGTTCAGCAGTCTTGGCGTTGGCCCATAGAATATTAGGAGTTTCGACATTGGTATGGGGCAAGTGAAAAAGACTAGCTACCTCTTCGATATTACAAACAAACGAACGTTTTTTGAAACTACGGCTTCGATATACATCTAGTAAACTGATGTCATCGCTCAGATAATCCTGCGTAAAACCATTGAGGTAGGTAGTGTTGAACTGCTTAAAGCTGGCCGTGATGGCTTGGGTACGCATACGAGCATGCGCTGGTGTCGTGTTGCCGCGGTAAACGATGCGTAAAGCTAGCTGGTAGGCAAGTTTTTGACTTTTTGCCTCGGCGGCACTGGCACGAGCGGTTTCGTGTTCGACCAGTTTTGGTGCAGCAGGGGCTTTTCCCGGTTCTGGGGGAGCCCAAAGCGCCGTCGCTACGCTGCCGATATTGCTTGGACCACTTGCGCTGCCACGAATACCGGCTGCATACTTTTCACTCCGTTTATGCCAGTTATGAGGCGCTGGGCGCATGATGAACTGTAGCCAGGCTTCTTCATCTTCTTCAAACTGCGCCAAAGTGGCCGTAATGGCTGCAAGCGGGTCAACCTCGAAACTTGGAAACGTCTTTATCGGTAAGGCGTCGTTGCCGATAAACTTCAACTCGCCTATAAGCTGGGTAGAAAAAGTGGTGGCTTCGTTAGCGGTGTAATCTTCGACTTCAGAAATATGAACTAAAGGATACTGGGCATAAATTTGCTCTTCTACGAAATTCTTGAGATGTTCCGGGACCCAGACATAGAACCCAATCCGTTTTTTTTGCACAGCGATCTCAAAACTTATACGTTCGTGAACAGCTGACTTGAAGAAAGTTTTCTCGGCAGTACTTAATAGGCCGTGCAGGGCAGCAAACATCTGCTCAGCGGCTAGTTCTTTTTTTTCGTTTTCTCTGGGCACTTGAAGTAACAGCACGGCGCCGTCATCAACAACACTAGGAGTTTGCCGTTTTTTGAAAATCATTATAAGGCTAATTATACCATTTTTTAACCCCTGTTTGCAAGGGTAAGCACTTTTGTCCAGATTTATATTATCAGTGCATTCTAAGTTGATTACGGCGGCAACATATTTAATCTGTAAGCTGTCGTTTCCTAAGCTGCTTCAGCCGTAAGCGGTATGGTATACTGGCCGTAAGATGCGAGATGACATAAAAACGGCCAAAGGGCCTCGTCGTAAGGTTGCCCGGCTGGCGGAACCAAAACAAGAAACTGACGAACCCAAAGAACTGGCATTCAAGACTCCCGAAGAGACTGCCCAGACAGATTTGCCGACCGAACCCAAAGAAATGTCTTTTAAAAATACCAAAAAATTTGATGGCGACAAAATAAAGAGATTTTTTAGCAGAAGCCTCAGTATTAAGCAATGGGGGCTTGGTTTCCTGCTAATACTGATTGTTATAATGGGTGGCGTTGCTTACGAAACCAAATCTAACATACTGCCACCACCTGACACGACCACGCATGCCAAAACGGTTTACATACCACCGAAAACAACGGAACCATCCAGACTTACGGGCGTAGAAATACAAAAAGAGCTCAATTTGTTGCCCACCACTGCGGTGCAGATAGAAAACAGCCCAGACGCCCGGCCACAAGCCGGATTATATGATGCCGGCATTGTAACGGAGGCGATCGCCGAGGGCGGCATTACGCGCTTTAACGCCGTGTACCTCGAAGGTCAGCCCGAACGGATAGGGCCGGTTCGTTCACTACGACCTTATTATAGTGATTTCTTTTTACCGTACGACGCCGCGCTAGCCCACGCTGGCGGCAGCGGACAAGCACTGGCAGAAATCGGTCCACTCGGTATAAAAAGCATGGATCATGGTGCAAATGGTGGTACGTACTCCCGCGATAGTAATCGGTTTGCGCCCCATAATCTGTATACTTCTCGGGCCAGACTGCTGGAAAATCAAAATGGCAAGGGCTGGACTACGAGCACATTTACGAGCATCGTAAGAAAAGCCGAGAAGAAAGCCGAGACACCGACAGCACGAGTAGTCGACGTGGCGATCTCTAGTTTCTTATATAACCCGCGTTTCGAATACGACGGCGCGACTAATAGTTACTTGCGTGTAATGGCAGGCAAACCGCATGTCGACGAAAATGGCGCCAGACAGATAAACCCTAAGGTCGTCATCGTACTGATCATGCCGCACCATTACGCAGGCATTTATTCTGTCTATCAGACCACCGGCGCTGGCAAAGCATACATATTTCAGGATGGAACGGTAGTAGAGGGTGTGTGGCAAAAAGATGGCAGGGGCAGTCAGTTCGTATTCGGTGATGCCAACAGCGCACCTATCGGGTTAAATCCGGGACAAACGTGGATGACCTTGGCAAGTACCATCGGGCAAGTTACAATAACGCCATAAGCATTATGACCAGAACTTACGCGCATGGATGCAGGATGGCTTTTCTCGGCGAGAAGCGGGGTCCCCAAACGGAGAGGATTCCGTTTGGGGTGCAGAAGCGAAACAAGCCGTACAGAGAGTACGGTGAAGTGAGCATCGCAGACAAAAAAGCCATCCTGCGCCATGAGCTCTCGCAGAGTCGACAGCTCTGCTGGTGGCTGAGCGAGAGAGGCGCGTAAGGTTCTGGGGGTGGATCAATTATATAAACAAGTACGGAGTTATCTCGTATTGTTGGTCGTGGCCACAAACGTTTTGACGATGGCGGCCTATATTTTTTTGATTGACGTTATGGGCGATGAGCAGTTTCTGGCTGCCGTAGCGATTTCGTTTATTCTAGGTTTGTGCTTGAGCTTGCTGGTGGGTTATCTCGGTGCGCATTATGCGTTACAACCGATGCTGTATTTACGTCAGGCGCTTATACATGTAGCTAGTCAGGAATCCGGCCACGCACCTGATATGACGCAGTTAAAAGTTGGTCAACAGTTAGTAACGGAGCTAGCTAACCAGGTGTACCAGTTTGCAAGCAAACAAAATAGCGGAGGAGAAACCGACCATCGTAATTCTATTATTCAGGCAGCTAACATCGTCAGCCACATGCCGTTGCCATTGTTCGTATTTAACAAAGATCAGCAGATTACCCACGCTTCCGAAATGGGCATCGAGTACTGTCAGCTCGAAAGTAGCGGCTTGTTTGGCAAAAAGCTGTTTGAGGTGCTCAACCTAGAGTTCGCCAGTGAATCGACACTTGAAAATTGGATTAAAGATTGTCAGGACAATAAGGTCACTGATCGCTTTCAGTGGGACCGAGTCCGTATAATTCCGACCAGTGCCGACGCGCCGCGTAAGCAGTGCGATATCGTCGCCTATTATAATCGCGACAACCCAAGCGGCACTGAGTTTATCGTAACCATGTTTGACCGGACCAAACTTTATGACCAAGATGAGCATTCGTTGAGTTTCGTGGCGTTAGCGGTTCACGAACTACGCACGCCTCTGACAATGCTGCGAGGCTATGTGGAAGTTTTTCAAGATGAGCTTGGGCCCACTTTGAGTCCTGATCTGCAAGATTTCATGCGCAAAATGGATGCCTCTGCCACTCAGTTATCCGGTTTTGTAAACAATATCCTGAATGTCGCCCGCATCGAGGAAGATCAGCTGGTATTGCAATTGTCTGAACAAAACTGGGAAGAGACGCTGCATCACAGCATAGACGCCATGACGTTACGTGCCCAGGTCCACAATAAAAATATCGAATGCACTATCCAGCCTGATATGCCGTCAGTCGCGGTCGACCGCATGAGCATCCAGGAAGTCATTAGTAATCTTCTGGATAACGCCATCAAATACAGCGGCGATGAAGAAAAGCAGATTATCGTCAACACGCGGCTGAACAAAGAGGGCATGATAGAAACCAGCGTTCAAGACTTCGGTGTCGGTATTCCGACCAGTGTGATCCAGAATCTGTTCGAGAAATTTTATCGTAACCACCGAACCCGTGCGCAATTCGGTGGTTCGGGGCTTGGGCTGTATCTATGTAAAGCCATCGTCACCGCACACGGCGGCCAGATCAGTGTTTCATCTAAAGAAAGCGAGGGCAGCACGTTCAGCTTCACCCTGCAGCCCTACAGCCAGCTGGCTGACGAAATAAAGAACCACGAAAACAAAGAAATCACCCGTAGCGCCCAAGGCTGGATTAAGAACCATTCACTATATCGAAGATAAATTGTAAGATAGGAATATATGGACGACTCATACACCCAACCGGAAGTTACCGAAACTCCACAATCCGAAGCACCCAGCACGCCAGTTGGTACTGGCAAGAAAGTCTTGTGCATCGAGGACGAGCACTTTATAAGCGAGCTTTACGAACGCGCATTGACCAAGGCAGGTTATCAGGTCAATACCGTAGTCGACGGCATAGCCGGTTTGGCTGAGGCTCAAACCGACCGATACGATATCATTCTACTCGACATCATGTTGCCCAATATGAGCGGTCTCGAAATTCTACACGAGCTCCGTGATGGCGGCAAAACCCCCGATCTCAAAGCCAAAATCATAATCACCACCAACCTCGATCAGGGCGAGGAAGGCCGAGCGTCAGTCGAAACCAAAGCCGATGGCTACGTCGTCAAAGCAGAAGCCACCCCTAAACAGTTGGTCGAGTTTTTGCAGCAACTCGCTGTGTAGCTTTTCGTACACACATATTGACTGCGTAATCATTCTGACGAGGACAAAAGGCCAAAAGTGAAAGATTATACTTGAACCCGATTAGTAGGGCGGGGGTATACTAGTAATAGTCATGGGAGCATGAGCCGAGCTATCGGCCATCGTTGTCAGACTTATTTATAACTTTAGGCAATCACACTTAGGTCACTGAACGCCTTCATATCCGATCAGTTTCTCGTTTATGAGATGTAAAAGAACGGTCTTACATCTGTCACGAGTCACTCCTTACCTTTGGAAATCCATTGGTTAACCCGTTCCACAACTCTGGACCGCACTAGGCTACGCCGAGCAAAGCTCGCCGTATTCCAAGCGCTCTTGGCACATTACTGCGTCAGGCTGCCTGCGGGGCTCAGTTCACCGTACTACCTGTACGGCTCACTCGCTCCTCGTTGCTTCCTTGTACTGCATCCAAGTCCAAAGCTGTGTTCGCCGACTGAGAATACTACTCACTACGGTCTCTTTTTTATCACTTAAAAAATCAGGGGAATATGGATATGACTACAACTATCAACAAAGAAGTCGAGGTAAACGCTTTTTATTTCAGCCAAGGCAATAGCTTTAAGAGTTTTCCTAAAGCCATCACACTTGACCATAAACAATACAACTTCCGTGACGGGCTACAAATGTTAGTACAGAAAGGCCAGGATGCTGTCAGATTTTTCGATATGACGGATGGTCTTAATAACTACCGCCTACGACAGGAACACGACCAATGGTTCTTAGTAAGCTTACGCCCAGTCACGAGATAATCATGAAGGCTAAAAACTTTAACGATTCACGGACCGCCGCACTCCGTGAATCCGGGGTATCCGAACACGCCGGTTTTCCTAACCCCGCCACGGATAGAAGCCTACAGAATCTCGATATAAACATACTACTTATCCGCCATAGTGCCAGCACCTATCTTATGCGTATCGCCGGTAATGAGTGGCGGGTCTTAGGAATTTTTAATAAAGACATCGTGATAGTGGACCGCGCCTTGGGTGCCCGGGCAAACGATCTGGTCGTGTGGTGGCAGGGCGAAAACTTCGTTATCAGTCATCAAAATCAGGTACCACAAGAAACCGAGACCTGGGGCGTTGTCAGCGCTACGATTCACCAGTTCAGGGAAAAATTGTGAACAAACCGATTTTCGCATTGATAGATTGCAATAATTTTTTCGTTTCCTGCGAGAAAATTTTCCGCCCAGACCTCGAGGGCAAACCCGTCCTCGTACTGAGCAGTAACGACGGCTGTGCAATAGCCAGGTCCAATGAAGCTAAGGTTTTGGGAATTCCGATGGCAGCGCCGGTATTCAAGTACCGCGACGTCATCCGCAACAATAATGTCGTCCAGTTTTCGGCAAATTTCGAGCTTTATGGCGATATTTCTAAACGTATCGTAGATGTACTGAATACAATCACCCCTAGGATAGAAGTATACTCGGTTGATGAATCATTCTTAGACCTTTCGGAGCTGCCAATTGATGATTTTGTGGCCTGGGGCCACACCGTGCGGAAGCTTATCCAGCGCTGGGTGGGCGTACCCGTATCAATCGGCATCGCCCCCAGCAAAGCTTTGGCAAAGCTCGCCAGCGACCGTGGTAAAAAAATACCAGAACTAAACGGAGTCTGTAGTTTTATAGGACCGAATTCGGAAGTACCGGTCGACCACATGCGAGTCATGCCGGTCCAGGATATCTGGGGTATAGGCTGGCGTCTGGCACCGAAGTTACGGGCTGAAGGCATAATAACTGCCTGGGAATTTGCCCAGATGCGCCCTCAGCACGCGGGGAGCATCATGGGAATTCAGGGTAGGCAGCTAATAGCAGAGCTCAATGGCACGTCCTGTTGGCCGCTGGAGCGCATAGGCAAAATACGTAAAAGCATCATGAGCACCCGCACTTTTGGCGAAGACACGCATGATTTTAATGTCGTGGAGGCAGCTATCGCCAGTTTTAGCGCCAACGCCGCTTTTAAGCTGCGCAGAAGCCATCAACTAACTACTAAGGCCACAATCTTTGTAACAACTGACAAACACAAGCCAGGTTATCAACGCTGGGGCCAAGAAGTACGCTTTGATATACCGACCGCCGATACTGGCATACTGGCAAGTACATTAGTAGGAGCATTACAGGAAATATACCGCCCGCAAGTTGCCTATCACCGAGCGGGGGTTATGCTATACGATTTTGTGCCAGACTCGCAGTTACAAACAGATATATTCGGGAAAGTAGACATCAAACTTCACGACGGGGGTAGGGCACGAATGGAAGCCATGGATGCCGTCAACCAACGTTTCGGCAAACGAAAACTCATGTTCGCCGCCGAGGAGCTAGCCGCCAAATGGCAACCCAAACACAACCTACGCAGCCCCCGCTACGTCAGCCACTGGGACGAGCTGCCGGTCATAAAATCCTGAGCTAGCTATTCTATCTCTGTTATGGTAGTATTTCTCGGTTAAATACGGTCTCATCGTCTAACGGTTAGGACACCAGGTTCTCATCCTGGCAATCCGGGTTCGATTCCCGGTGAGATCACCATAGCAAATTAGATCGCATCTAGCGGTCTTTTTATATGGTTATAGTCACTCATCTTCGCTATACTAAACCTTAAGCGTTAATACTGCGCGATTTCTATGTGGTGGGAGCCTTAATAACCAAAACATGCAGTTCGTAAATGACAAATGGTATACCTTATATCACCGCCTTGCTACTGGTGTAGCATTGCTAGTGGCATTGGCCACTGGAGTAGCACTTTTTGTACCTGGTATGCAAGACATTGGCCGCCAGTGGGGGCTCACCTACGTTACACTCATACTGGCATTTTTCCAGCTTGTGTATGCTTTCTTTTACAAATCACAGATAGCCAAACAGGGTGTCTGGACGACAACCCTCGGCACCTCTTTATTGCAGGCGACTACGCTCGTAACCCTAATCCACGGCAGCGGAAAGCTGGATTCTTGGTACTTCGTCTACTGGATGATCGTCGTACTGCTGAGTGGGGTTTTCGGTACATACGCCGTTGCCGGCGTATTCTTCATGATAACCATATATTACGTCTCGGTAGTG
Organism: Candidatus Saccharimonadota bacterium; assembly: GCA_013815785.1. GTDB lineage: Bacteria > Patescibacteriota > Saccharimonadia > Saccharimonadales > JACDFO01 > JACDFO01. The sequence goes on from JACDFO010000003.1 coordinate 11,507, forward strand.
ACGGACCAGATTACGCAATCTATGCCCGTTAATGTCAGATCTGGCGTCATAGTTCTGGGCGGTACATTACTAGCAGCTATAATAAGTCATTTCATATGGCGTAATCAGTATAAAAAGCAGGAAAGCCAGAAGCTGGCACAGTTGTCCGGGATGCTTGCCAATAAAGACCAACAGGCCGAAATCCTGATTGAGTCCATAGCGGACGGCATTGTACTCATAAATACCGAAGGCAAGATAAGCCTCATGAATACCACAGCCGCGCTGATGAGCGAATGGCCAGTGGATGAAGCCCTAGGCATCGATGTGCAGCTTGTGATGAAGATGAAGACGGAAGACGGCCAAGATATTACTCCTGCTGAGCATCCTTTCGCCAAGGCACTTATTAATAAAGAAAAAATGGAACAGACGTTGAAATTGATTGGACGAAACGGTAAAGAAAGAGTCGTGTCGCTTGTGGTGTCGCCAGTAGTCGTACCTAGTAAAAAAGACAGTGTCGGGGTTGTTGCTGTTGTGCGAGATATTAGTGTATCGCGAGCTGAGGAGGGCAGACGAGCCGACTTTGTCAGTACCGCCAGCCACGAAATGCGCACACCCGTAGCTGCCATTGAGGGCTACTTACAATTGGCCTTGAACGAGAAGGTTGCCCAGGTAGACTTTAAGGCTCGGAACTATCTAGAAAAAGCACTCGATTCCACCCATCATCTCGGTCAGTTGTTCCAAGATCTTCTAACTAGCGCCAAAGCTGAAGATGGTCGATTAGTCAGCCACCCCACTGTCGTCGAAATGGGGGCTTACATGGAAGAAATTAGCGACAGCCTTAAATTTTCTGCAGACAAAAAAGGCTTGTTCATGGATTATACCGTGGGTGTCAGCCAAGATGGCAGTAACTCGGCGGTTGGTGGCGGCAAAGTAATCAAACCGCTTTATTATGTTCACGTTGACCCGGATCGCTTACGTGAAGTTGTGACCAATCTATCAGACAACGCCGTCAAATACACCGATGCTGGTAAAATTTCTATTGCGCTGACCGGCAACAATGACGTCGTACAGTTATATATAAAGGATACCGGTCCCGGTATCCCAGCCAATGACGTGCCGCACCTATTTCAAAAGTTTTACCGAGTAGACAGTTCGGCGACACGCACCATTGGCGGTACCGGCTTAGGTCTATTTATATGCCAAAAGATAATAGAGCTTTACAATGGCCGTATATGGGTAGAAAGTGCCGTCGGACAAGGTAGTACTTTCTATATTAATCTCCCGCGACTGAGTTCTCAAAAAGCAGCCGAACTACAGGCACAAGAGGCGGCTAATCCACTCGGTTAGAAAACAGGGACATACATGATAGAATGAGTTATAACATAAGCTATATAAGGCATAAACAAGGGTAAAATAACTATGGCAAAAATCATGCTCGTCGAGGACGACAACAATCTACGCGAAATCTATGAAGCCCGATTACTCGCTGAAGGCTACGAAATTGTCAGTGCTAAAGACGGTGAAGAAGCGTTAGCAATGGCTGTTAAAGAAAAGCCAGACCTTATTATTAGCGATGTCATGATGCCGAAAATTAGCGGCTTCGATATGCTGGATATTTTGCGAAGCACTCCCGAGACCAAAAACACCAAAGTTATCATGATGACGGCGCTATCTCAGGCAGAGGACAAAAACAGAGCTGATAAACTCGGGGCTGATCGTTATCTCGTGAAGTCCCAGGTAACGCTTGAAGATGTTGCCAAAGTAGCTCATGAGGTACTAACTGGTGAAGAAGCTCCTTCGCCCGCACCGGCAGCAGAACCCACCACCACAACAGCCCCCACACCAGAACCTACGGCTGTAGCAGTCGCACCAGTTCCTGAACCAGCGGCCACGCCCGATCTGACTCTAGTAATGCCATTACCTGTATCCGACGAACCCTCAGCTGCCTCACCAGCTACTACGCCGGCCGTTGATTCCGCAGCTGCGCAGACAACTGCCGATGAAGAAAGTACTATCACAGACCAAATTAATCAGTTTGTGGCCGGTGTACCCACTGAAGCGCCTATCGAAGTTGCCACCCAGCCAATCGAAAGTACCGAAGACGTTGCTGACAACGCTGCCAAACTAGCGGGTGTCGTCAACGATGTTATGGAACAAAAAGATGCTGAAGAAGCTACAACGGGCGACGTAGTAGCTGGCAAAAAAGTTATTTCGCCTATTAATGATTTGAACGCTCCGGGCCCAGACCTAAGTAAACTCGCTGCTGAACAAGATGCCAAAGACACCGCGACCGCCCCAGTTACAACACCGACCGCTACTAGCGTTATAACTCCCGAAGGCGAAATCGTTACACCACCTGAGGCAGATAACCCAGATGCGACACCAAAAACCGCTGAAACACCACCACAACCTGGTGACAAAATAGACCCCAATAGCGTCGCCTTGTAGGCGCCTTTAGCTAAAAGTGGAAAGTCGAAAGCTTAAGGCTAACCCAGTAATTGCTTTTAACTTTAGACTTTTAGCTTTAAGCTGTTTTTATGCGTATTAATAAGTTTATAGCCCAGGCTACCGGCCTATCCCGACGTGCTGCCGATGATGCCATAGACACTGGCAGAGTGCAAGTCAACGGCAAACCGCCCGATGCAGGACAGCAAGTTGCGGACACGAACATCGTGACACTTGACGGGCAGCGTATTACACCTTCTGTCAAGACCATAACCACTATGCTAAATAAACCCATTGGTTATGTGTGTTCGAGGGATGGGCAGGGAAGTAAAACAATTTACGACCTTCTACCAGAAGATTTACATCAACTCAAACCGGTGGGACGACTTGATAAAAACTCGTCAGGATTATTACTCATGACAACAGACGGTACAATGGCACACGAATTAACCCATCCAAAGTTCGAGAAAATTAAAAAGTACAAAATTGCACTCAACAAGGACCTCAGCGAGGATGATTTTGAAAAGATTACCGCTACCGGAGTTGAGCTGGAAGACGGGCTTAGCAAGTTCAGCCTTGATTACATAAACGCCCAAAACAAAGAATGGAAAGTTGAAATGAAAGAGGGTAAAAACCGCCAAATCCGACGAACCTTCGAACACTTAGGCTACAACGTTGTAAAACTCCACCGCACCCACTTCGGATCGTATGTTCTTGCCAGCTTGCCAGCAGGTACCTATAAAATTCTAGAATAGCTCCAACTGTTCACCAGTGCTTTCGTGCAGTAGCTCATCAAAATATTTCAGCAGTTGATTACTTTTATCGTCATCAAAAAGACGGTGGTAACAAATTTCATCGACCATAAACCCCGACCCGGGCAAGGATATACCTAAATCTTCATCCCACACTTGAGCATGCGCCTCATCACCCATCTGTCGAATGCGGGCCGCCTCGGTCTGCAATGCGAATTGTGCAACATGCGAACCAAGTTTTGTGACAAATTCCACATCCAACTCAGTTGCGATCCCAGCTAACCAGATGGTGTCGAGCGAGCGCAACGGCATTCGTTTTTGGTGATGTGCGCTTATCTTGTCTTCTAGCACGTTTAGCACATGATTGCGCACCTGAGGAGAGGTGTCTTCAAACTTTAGTAAACGATTCAACGCCGCTTGATTGCGCTCATCGCGAGTTATTGATCTATCAGCCAGCTCCTCTTGTGTCCACAGCATATCCGTATACCTCGCAACGGTATCTGGCGACTGGGAAGCACATTCCAGAAATAATTCACGAAGAAGTTGCCGCTTTTTGGCTGCCTCGTCAGGTGCGTATTGTCTCAGCTCTTCACATACTGGCCAACATATTGTGATTAAATGCTTAACTCGCAAAAAGTCATCCTCGGCAAGCGCCTGACCACTCATAGCTAGTGCTTTGCGTGCATACTGGTACAAGATTGCTCCACCGGCGTAACCGGCATAATTAGCTGCAACCGCAAGATTCGGGTCGTCCTCGCGTAAGCGTTTATGCCATTTGGTTGCAAAATCATAGGCATGCATCCAGCGCTGCGACGTAAGTACCTCATTCAAAAACGAAGCAATTTCTTCAGTCGGTGGCAGCTCGGCCTCTGAGTTAAAACTCAGAGCAGCTCTTGCGGTTTCGTGGCGGCTGCTAATATCTTCAGGAATACTATAACGCCCGCGCATACGCATGTCATACCATTTGTTTACGACATTCTCGCGGTGTCGACGTTGTTCATACGCGATCAAGCTGTCTCGCTCTTCGCCAGCTGTTTCTGAGATTAGTAAATCCGCGATACCTCGCTCCGTCTCCAGTTCTGCCAGTTGCAGTTCGGTCTTATATTCATCCGTTTCCAAAAACGTTATGTCCTGACCAAAAAACTCCAGTGGCATGCATACGAAACTTGTTGGCCCCAAAGCCATCTCATGATTATCACCCATAGCTCTATATAACCACATAAGTCATTAGTTAACCTAAAGCCCTTTTACCCTAGTAAATTTGACCTGTTTGAGATATAATGTTGTAAATGAGTAAAAAGTTACCAATTGTTGCGATTGTGGGACGGGCCAATGTTGGCAAGTCAAGTTTGTTCAATGCGATCTTGGATAGGCGCGAAGCTATTGTAGCCAAAGAAGCAGGGACCACCCGGGACAGCATCTGGGCAAAAGCTTGGCATATCGACCAACAGTTTTGGCTAATCGATACAGCCGGCATGAAGCAAGCTGAGGATGATTTTGAATTTACGATTCAGGAACAGATTGCCCAAGCAGCAGATAGCGCAGACGTAATTTGGGTTTTAATCGAGGCGGACGCAATTATTAGCGACGAAGACCGTAAAGTGGCTAAGATGGCCCTCAAAACCAAGAAACCAGTGTTTTTGGTAGTCAACAAGCTCGATAAAAAGCCCAAAGCCGTGCCGGAAGATTATCAACGCCTTGGCATTAAAACGATTATTTTAACTAGCACAACTCAATTTAAAGGTATCGAATTATTACTCGATACACTTGTTGAGATTATTCCTAAGGCCATCGAGCGCGACGCGGACGATCGTGTCCGTCTGGCAATCTTGGGACGACCAAATGTCGGAAAGTCAGCCTTGTTTAACACCTTATCCAAGAAACAACAGGCAGTGGTGTCGGACCGTGCTGGTACTACCCGTGACGTAAACCGTAACGTTGTGAAATACCAAGGCAAAGAAATTGAATTATTAGACACGGCCGGTATTAGACGATCTGGCAAAATAGGCAAGGGCATCGAACATTTTAGTGTTATTCGTACAGTAGCGGCGATTGAACAAGCAGATGTCTGTCTGTTACTCATGGATGCTACTGAACTGAATGTTGCGTTGGACCAAAAAATTGCCGGGATGGTCAAAGAAGCGGGCAAGGGACTTATTTTAGTCGTTAGCAAATGGGACAGTTTAGAAGAAAAGGATGCATTTACACGCGATGCGCTAGCACCGCAAATTATACGAAATTACGATTTTGTGCCATGGGCACCACTGATATTTACTAGCTCTGTTACGGGCCAGAACGTCACAAAATTATTTGACCTTACGCTAGATATTGTCGGTAAACGCCAAACTTTGGTAAAAACCCGCGAGTTAAACCAGTGGCTCCGTCAGGTGACCGACAAGCATCCGCCAGCCGGGCTCAAAAACCGCGCCCCTAAACTCAACTATATGGTCCAGGAAGCCGAAAACCCAACCAACTTTAAGATTTATGGTGCGCACACCAAGTTTTTGCATTGGAGTTATAAGCGCTACATGGATAAAGAACTCCGTTATAAATTTGGCTTTGAAGGTACACCAGTACATTTTTGGTTCTTCGAGAAACACGAAACCCACAAACACGGTGTAAGCCCAACCAAAGAAAAGAACAAAGCAATCCGCCGCCGCGAAGCCGCCGACAACCCCTACTAGCTTCAAATCTTTAAATTCTATATCCTAATTACATGGCACTATTTCAGAAGAATCCTTATGACTCAACAGAAAAACTACCTCTATACACTCTTGGACTTACTAAAAGCGTTTTAGTAGTGGGTCTTGGCAATAAAGGTAAGAACTACGAGGGAACACGTCATAATATCGGCTTTGAGTGTATCGACGCTTTTGCAAAAGCCACGGAATTACCCGAATGGATAGAGAAGAAATACCTTAAATGCCTCCATACAAGCGGCACAGTGGGCAATACACGCGTCATTGCCATTAAGCCTTCTACTTTTATGAATCTAAGCGGCGAGGCGGTACAGGCTGTTGCAAACTTTTATAAAATACCTCCGAGTCAAATTATAGTTGTACATGATGAGTTGGATATACCTTTTGGACAGATTCGCACCCGGGTTGGCGGAAGCGATGCTGGCAATAACGGCATTAAGTCTATTATCCAGCATATGGGCGAGTCTGCTGGCCAGCAGATTGGCAGGGTCCGTATCGGCATTAAAGCCGCAACTCCAATGGAAAGCTCGGATTTCGTACTAGGCAAGTTTGCTGCTAAGGAACAAAAGCAGCTGCCGCACCTCATCAAAGAGGCAACTGCTATCTTGACCGAATACGTCTATAGCGCCCAACTACCTCACGAAACCCGCAAATTTATCGTCTAACTATCACGCTCGCCGAGCTCTTGGACTACTTCATCGAACATGGTCACAATAGCTGTGCGGGTTGCTAATTCACGGCCGATTGCTCTGGCAATATTGCTTCGAATTTGAGCACCCGCTAGATCAGTAATTATCCGGCCGGCAGTTATGTTGTCCTCGGTCTGTATGCTCGCCAGCCGATCAAGCTCTGTATCTGCCGCCAAACGTTCTTGGTGCAAATCGAACTCATTCATGTCGATTGGGCTGTCGTAACCACTCCGTCGCTGCTCATGAACAGTTAGGTAGGCTTTGTCTCCGAATATTTCCATTAACTATATTATATCATATTTTTTTGCAAAAAAATACCGATGGCCGGGAACCGCTTCACCAATAAACAAAAAGGACCTCTGGAGGGGGTGGGCACCGCCAGAGATCCTTTTTGGGCTCGAACGAATCAAGCCCGAATTACACCCTTCAACCCACCCAGCGAAACATCGGACATCAAAATCAATCAAATGCCGTGTCAGCCATAAAGACTATCTTTGGGACTCGCTTTGAAATTACCAGATATAATCATAAAGATCATAGCGGGGGCAGTGGTTAAAGGGGTTAGTTTGTTTTAGAACGATGTAATCTCAAGGATTACTACAGCTAAACTAAGTGGAGGGTAACGACTTGGTTGCAGCACGCTCTAAAACAATCTAACAGTGTTCCCGTTAAAACGGGTGTTAGAATAGGGGTATAAGGTACAGTAAGGCGCTTGCGCGCATTACGAATTGCTATTTTAGCAAATTAATGTCCTTATGTCAATACTTAAATACATTTATATATGACTGTCAAGAAACTTACGCTTAAAAATACTGCCATTCCTGAAACTCTTAGAAACATTCCTAATCCCCCCAAGGAACTATATATCTTGGGCGATTTAACACCTTTGCTCGACCGTCCCAGGGTAGCGATAGTGGGAAGCCGGAAGGTTACGCCCTACGGCCGTCAAGTTACCCAGCAGTTGGCTAGAGAGCTCGCTCTAGCGGGTGTAGTAATTATTAGCGGCTTGGCGTTAGGAATAGATGCGATAGCTCATCAGGCAGCCCTGGAAGTTGGAGGGAAATGCATAGCGATATTACCTACGAGCTTAGAAGAAATATATCCGTCTAGCCATCGACAGTTAGCAGAGCAAATTCTTCGAACAGGCGGGGCACTAATCAGCGAATATCCAGAGGGAATGCCAAGTCTAAAAAAGAACTTTATCGAACGTAATCGCTTAGTTTCCGGACTTTCTGACGGCGTACTCATACCCGAAGCTGCCATCAAAAGCGGTACATTACACACCGCAAACTTTGCTTTGGACCAAGGAAGAACTGTGATGGCGGTCCCCGGGAACATCACATCACCCACCAGCCAAGGCACGAACAGCTTACTTAAGACTGGTGCCATATTGGTTACGGAAACCACCGATATCCTAACCGCACTGCACTTAACACCAAAAGATATGCAGCGGCAGCTACCACTAGCCGCTAATAAGGCAGAGCAGGCCATTTTAGATCTGCTTGCATCGGGAGTCAGTGACGGATCCGTTTTACTAGCAGACAGTGGTCTAGGTCCTAGCGAATTCAATCAAACGCTAACTATGTTAGAAATAACTGGGAAAATTAAACCACTCGGTATGGGTCATTGGTCTTTGATGTAAACTGACTTTATGGGATTATTTTCATTTTTATTTGGACCAAAAAAACATACCTGCAAGACTAAACGAAGGTTTGCAAACGAACAGGCCGCTAAAGCTGCCCTAAAACTTATAAATCCTTCTAGGAAACAGGGTAAACCTTTCCGCTGCTACAAATGCCCAGAATGCGCGGGCTATCATCTTTCTTCCAAGCCAGCCCGCAAATAAAGTTTGCTTTTATAAATAATTCCGCGTAGTCTAGGCCTTTGCATATATAAGAATGAAAGAGCAGTAAGGTATACTTAAGCGCAATGGCAAAGAATCTGGTGATAGTTGAGAGTCCGGCAAAAGCCAAGACCATAGAAAAATATCTAGGGTCAGATTTTTCTGTGAAAAGTAGTTTTGGACATATACGTGATCTTCCTAAGAAGGGCTTGAACATTGATGTTGCAGATAATTTTGAACCTACCTATGCCGTCAGTGCCGATAAGACCAAGATTGTCGCCGAGCTAAAAAAAGCTGCCAAAGGCGCTGAAGTATGGCTAGCGAGTGATGAAGACCGCGAAGGGGAGGCAATCGCCTGGCACTTGTGCAAGGCATTAGACCTCAAACCAGAAAACACCAAACGAATCGTGTTTCATGAGATTACCAAGCCGGCTATAGAGCATGCCGTTAAAAATCCTCGCACTGTAGATATTAAATTAGTGGACGCACAGCAAGCCAGGCGAGTCCTGGACCGTTTGGTTGGTTATGAACTTAGCCCGGTATTATGGAAGAAAGTTCGCCCAGGCTTAAGTGCTGGACGCGTACAATCTGTTGCTGTTCGCATTATCGTAGAACGTGAACGAGAAATCAAAGAATTTGCCAGCGCCGGAACTTATAAAGTAACTGCCCAGTTTCAGACAAGCAAAACCGAACTACCGGCCGAACTTTCGGTACGCATGGACTCGCTAGAGCTGGCTGAAGGCTTATTAAATGACTGTTTAGCAGCCGATTATAAAGTTACAAGTGTCGAGCAAAAGCCAGGCACCCGCAATCCCTCAGCGCCATTCACGACCAGCACCTTACAGCAGGAAGCTTCTCGCAAGCTTGGCTTTAGTGTCAAGCAGACTATGACGGTCGCTCAGCGTTTATACGAAAGTGGACACATCACCTATATGCGTACGGACAGTACGATTCTCTCGGGTCAAGCCATCAAAGCGGCCGAGCAGTACATAAAAAAGGAATTCGGCGCCAAATACCACCAGGTACGTCAGTATAAAACCAAAGATAAGGGTGCCCAAGAGGCTCACGAAGCCATCCGACCGACCAGCTTTACAAAGAAGGGTGCTGGCGAAGATGCCACCCAGATGAAACTGTACGAGCTAATATGGCGCCGGGCACTCGCTAGCCAGATGACGGCTGCTGAAGTTGATCGTACTGATGTAAGCATCAGTATCAGTAACCGTAAGGAAACATTCGGTGCTAAAGGCGAAGTACTGCGTTTTGACGGTTTTTTCAAAGTCTATGGTGGCGGCAAAGACGACGTTATTTTGCCAGATTTAGAGATTGGACAGCCACTGAATCTTAATTTGATGCAAGCAACCGAAACATTCAGCAAGCCACCAGCCCGCTACTCCGAAGCTGCTTTGGTCCGCAAGCTTGAAGAACTTGGTATTGGACGGCCAAGCACGTACGCACCGACTATTTCCACGGTTCAGGCCAGAGGTTATGTCGAGCGAGTAGACTTAGAAGGCGAACAGCGTGAGATAACCATCCTGGAACTCAGTAAAGGCAAGATTGAAACCAAAAAAGAGCAACAAAATTTTGGTGCCGACAGAGGCAAGCTAATTCCAACCCCGCTAGCTGATGTAACCACTGATTTTTTGGTAAAGAATTTTGCCAGCATCGTAGATTATGACTTTACGGCTAAAGTCGAAGCAGATTTTGATGGCATAGCCGAGGGTAAAGAGCAGTGGCAGGCCATGATAAAAGGTTTTTATAACAAGTTTCATCCGTTGGTTGAAAAATCCGAAAACGTTTCGCGCGAAGAAAGTACTCAGACCAGAGTGCTCGGTCAAGATCCGAAGAGCGGCAAACCCGTCATGGCCCGCTATGGCCGCTATGGCCCAATGCTTCAACGCGGTGAAACTGAAAGTGAAGAGAAGCCCGACTTTGCCCCGATGGCAGCTGGCGCAACCATCGAAGACATAACATTCGAGCAAGCTATGGAAATGTTCAAATTACCTCGCCTGGTCGGCACCACCGATGATGGCCAAGAGATAAAAGCTAATATCGGTCGTTTTGGTCCATATATCGTCGTCGGCAAGCTGTTCGTATCTATCAAGCCGCATGATCCTATGAAAATATCCGAAGAAGAAGCTCGCGAATTTTATGATAAGAAACTAGAACAAGAAGCGAATAAATATATTCAGAAGTTCCCTAGTGGTATCAACGTCGTAAATGGTCCGTATGGTCCTTATGTAACAGATGGCAAAAAAAACGCTCGCTTAGCCAAAACCGTCGATCCAGCCAAGCTAACTGAAGCTGAAGCCAAAGAGCTCATTGAAAAAGCACCTGCTAAAGGCAAAAAACGTTTTGTCCGCCGCAAAACCAACAAAAAATAATCATTTTTCCACAATTTGTAGTCTGTGCAAGGGTATTTCGTAGTAATATTGCCTGCACACGTAACGGAATATATGTCCATTTCATGCTAAAATAGTAAATAAGTCCTTATACCATTGACTTTGTACATGATATGTTTTACAATTATATTAAATTAGTAAGTAAGGACAGATTACAGCAATGGCTGACACTACCACTACCAAGAAGCTCAACATTGAGAAAATCGTCAACGATATCCTTGGCACTATAGACCGCGAGCGTGAACGCGAGATTGTTGCACGCCGTTATGGTCTATTTGATCGCAAGGAAACACTTGAGCAAATCGGTGAACTGTTGGGTATTACTCGCGAGCGTGTTCGTCAGCTCGAAAAGGCCGTTGTTGCCCGTCTAAAGGCAACTGCAGACGCGAAGCAGCTACCTCATATGTATGAAGTACAGGAAGCGTTTAAGCGCGAAGTTGAAGCAATGGGTAAGGTGTCCCGTATATCTGAACTTTCTAAGAAGTTAACAAAGGACAATACCCGTATTGACCAGGCTAGAATCTCATTTTTAGCCCGTTTGTGCCCAGAACTAGTCGTTATTGACGATAATGATCACTATTATCATGCAGTAGGCATCAAGCAGGTCCATGACGAAAAGAAAATCAAAGACCACGTAACTAAAATTACAGAGGCCATCAAGGGCTTGGGAGCACCAGTAGAAATTGCTAAAATAGCCGATGCAGCAGGGCAGAGCGACCACAAACACGCCGAAGCACTTGCCAGCACATCTAAAGCTCTTGCGACCCTCAACGGCCGTTGGGGACTTATCAAATGGCCGATGGTCAATCCAAAAAACATTCGTGATAAAATTTACGTTATTTTGCACGAAGCAGGGAAGCACATGCACTTTAACGAAATCGCAGACTCTATAAAGCGAAGCGAGTTCAAACGCAAAGATGTAACTACTCAGGCAATTCATAACGAACTAATCAAAGACAAGCGCTTCGTACTGATCGGACGCGGAATCTACGCTCTAAAAGAATGGGGTTACGAAAAGGGTACTGTTGCAGATATTATTACTGAGGTACTTACAAAAGCTGCAGAGCCTATGCACCGCGACGATATCGTCCGTGAGGTCCTGAAAAGCCGCCACGTGAAGGAAACGACCATTCTCTTGAACCTACAAGGCAAACAGCAGTTCAAGCGAGTAGCCAAAGCCACCTACGCCCTCGCGGAATAACCATAATTCATGAGTAATCGTGAAGCAATGGACTGCCAAACTCAGAGTGATGCCATGCCATTTCCCCCATTTTCGTTACTTACTCGTGGCGCGCGCTTAGATATCAATCACCATTTTTCTGAACTTTCACCAGAAGTCGAATTTTTTCGTGATTATATCGCGTCAGTTATAAATCCTGAAATTAACGACGATAAGTTGAAGCCCGTCGAATCAATATATAGGATCGCTGGCTTCTTTATACATCTAGCAAACGGGTCTGGCGGAGTCTTAAGTAGGCGTGACGCTATTGAATGCGAAGGCATCTTCAAGGGTTATCAAGACAAAGGCGTAACATTTCAAAATCCTAATCTTATAAATGCAGACTTCCTTTCTACCAAAATTACATCGTTAGGCCCACATACAGCCAAACAGATTGAAACGCTCGCACAAGAGATTACACAATCCAAATAACAAACGTACATTTTACGAACAAACGAAAATCTACAAAAAGCAGTAATAATCACACGGCGGCACTAAACCGGTTTTTGTAAGGCAACACAAAGGAGGGGATTTACAAACCAAATACCAAGCTCACAAGCAGAATGGTGAAAAACTCTATGTGAAACTAATGGGCAGTGAACCAATTCCAATCATACAAATGATGTCGCACAATGTATATTTTGCGACTCTATTATTGAATGTATAGATGATTACATATACCTTGTTTGCAGGGGACTTTATCTGTAGATTCGTGTCTTAGCTGAGATTTCGTTCGTAGCTGCACTGTTAACTAACTTACGTTTAAGTATTACTACTCTCAGCTTCGTTTGTCCCCAGAAGAGCTTGTTGTAATACTGTGAGTTTTCCACAGCAGTCCGTGAAAAGTTTGCTTTTCACATTGAACTATTATACAAATTTGCTTTTGCCCTGCCTTGCTTGTGTTGTATGTTTTTTTGACATTCCCCTGCTTTTGTTATTATGTATAGTTTTTCAACAATATGTGATATTTCACACATGCGAACATTATACGAACAACTAGGGTAGAGCGGTGGGAGAACGACTTACCATTGATTACTTATAATAAGCTCGCTCTTCTATACGAACATCAATATATTCGGTTGGCGTTATTCCATCTGCCTCAAGCTTCTCACTGACTGCTATATACGTCCCTACTTGAAGACGAACATCTATTTCAGTATTAAACTTTATATAGTACCCCTTCCCCTCTGGGCGTACATGTAGCTCATTGGCAACTGCGGGCAATGAATACGACTCTATTCCTATCTGTTTCGAACCCAGATTCGCTGCAAGCTGCCGGGTAAAAGCAACTAAATCCGTTGTAAGGAGTTGTTGGCCAATTTCAGCAAGAATACCTGTATCATCCGTTATAACGGGTAGCTTGTCTCGCGTTGAACTGACAAGCTGACTGCTTTTCAACACAGCTGTACCGTCGTCGTCAATCACGAAGGAATCACCGCGTACTGCCAAAATTAAAACAGGCTGGGCAGGACTGACTTGGATGATTAATTTTCGTCCAATCAAAGGGACGGTCACGGCCGTATCTCCGAGTTCCGGAAACTGTCTTTCAAGCTCATCGGCTATCTTATTAGTGTTAATCGTTAGTTTACTTTTATTTAATACCGATTGTTCTAGCAAATCTTGTGCTGCGCGTTCGTACACCGCCATCTCTTGAACAACCACGGGCCGAGTATCTTTAGTTGTGATTTGTATGCGCACATTATCAGTAAGGGTAGTGACGTATATTCCTGAAAGCAAAACTAACGTACCAGCCACAAGCGATGGCATGTAACCTAGCCACCATGGTGTTTTAGTGACTGCCCTGTCGTTATTTAGGCCCGTCATATTACGAGCAGTATTTGTTCCGGATGAGGTTGAACGATTTGAATAATAAGAGAATACGGGGGCACTGGATCCCGAATTCTGTCGATTGCGAACCTCTGGTTGAATTTTCTTTTTACGCTTCAACATCGTCGGCTTATCCTAATCCAAGAAGTAACTTTGCTAGCTTATGTGCTGCATCAGTTACAGTGAGTTTTTGCAGATTGCCACCTAATGTTTGTCTTTTGGCTGGAGTATCTAATAATTCGCAGATTGTATCGATAAAAATTCGAGAACCTTGCTTAAGTTGTTGTTCGGCAACAACTCTAGCTGCCGACTGTTCGTGCCATATTTCAGCATTTTTGAGCTGGTGACCACCGGTCAGCAGCGGGTTCGGTATTACTACGCAGGCGCGTCCCTGGACTCCGAGTTCGGCCATAGTATTTGCACCCGCTCTCGTGATTACCAGGTCGCTTGCGCCGGTATATTGATACATCGGCTTTAGTAGCTCGTGGATTTGTAGTCTAACGTGTGAAAAATCATCATATATTCCGCCCTTCCCTCGCCCCACCTGGTGAATAACATATAGTTTAGGATATCTTTCTAAGAGCTCGGGCAATATGCTGCGAACTGCCGTATTGATCGTAGCAGCACCTCCACTTCCACCAGTGGCCAAAAGTACCATCGAATCAGCGGGCACACCTAAAGCAGTTTTGTAAGCAAGCTGTTGTTCATGGCTGACAGGCTGATAATGTTCTTCAACCAAAACACCGACGTAGCGTATGTTGGCGGGTGGATATCCGTAATTTTCTGGGGGCATACCTGTTGCATGAAATAGCGCCCAACGGCCAACCAGTCGATTCGCCAAGCCCGGTAGTATGTCTGAATCATGAGTAATAAAAGGCTTATGCCAAAAAGCCGCGCTAAGCCCTATAGGAACACCAACAAAACCACCTTTGAGTAAAATTATATCGGGCTTTAATCTCTTGAGCAGTATCACGCTCTGGAGTGTACCAATCATAAAAAATATGCTATCACGAAGATTCAAGACGTTCGTTTTTATAGCAAATAATCGACGAAGCCAGGATTCACCGTGATAACGTCGGAACTTACCGGCAAATATTGAGCGAGTTTCATCAATATGCGCATTACCGCTGGTCATAGCTGCATACTTACCATTTCGTTCGCCTATATAAATAATGTGACAGTTCGGATCTTGCTTCTTAAGTTCTGCTGCGACCGCCAATAAAGGCGTAATATGGCCTCCGGTCCCGCCACCAGTAAGTATGATTCGCTTAGCTGACATTAAGGTCTCCTAGTCGTGTATGCACCATAGCCTGCTCTTGTCATTGGCCGTTTGGCCGCTTCTGGCCCGGTTTCAAGCTCCGTATTCGCACCATACGTTGTATAGCGCGAAATATTAAAGACCAAGCCTACGGCTGCAAGCACAAAGATAATACTTGTCCCACCGTAGCTGATGAATGGCAGTGTAATACCTTTAAGTGGCAGCAACCCTATCATCGCTCCGATGTTTATAATCGTTTGCGTGCTCAACCACGCTAAAACCCCTGTTACTAAAAGCCGGCTGAACAAATCCGGGGCGCGTTCCATAATATTTTTTAACCTCGTAAAGAACAGTGCAAAAAGAGTAATCAACAAGGCTGAGCCAAGAAAGCCGAATTTTTCCGAATAAATTGCAAAGATTGAATCGTTAGCTGCCTCGGGCAAATAACCATAAGCTTGCACGCTATGAGCCAGACCTTTGCCGAACATGCCTCCAGATCCAACTGCAATCAAGGCTTGGCACGCCTGATAACCACTTGCCTGACAATCCTGTTCTGGGTTTAAGAATGTAGTAACCCTGTCTCGACGATATGCAAATGGCAGTGTAAGCAGGAAAAAGCTCGCAACCAGTATACCCCCGATAGCTATCAGCCTTTTTATCGGCATACCCGCCACATACACCATCGCTATCAGCATGGCCACAAGTACGCCTGCAGAACCTAGATCTCGCTGCAAGACAGCTACAACCACCCCGAGTACACCCAGTACGATTAAAAGCGGCTTGAACGTCGCGATTTGATTATCTATGTTTCCAGAGCGAACGCGGTTTGCCAAAAATGCCGCTAGCCACACTAGAAGTGCGCACTTGATAAGCTCTACTGACTGCAAGGAAAGCCCCGCGAAGCGTATCCATCGGTGTGCTGGATACTCGGGCGTAACAGGTAAAGCGAGAGCTACAAGCGTTGCGGCGCCGGCGCCGATAATAAGTGGTCGCTTTAACTGCTTGAGTTTGTTAAGTGGGATATTGGCAACTATCACAAACACGACACTGCCAAGAAGTATCGCAGTCAGCTGCTTAGTAATATAATAGTTTTCGCTTAAATTACGTTGTGCCGCGAGTCCAGGACTAATGGAATACACGACGATCAGGCCGATTACTAGTAGCAGCGCGGAGGCCACGACAAGCATGTAATCCGGCTTATGACGACGCTGATTGGTACCACCATCGTACGTGGAAGTCTTACGTGCGGATGATGGTCTCATTTACACACCACCTAGCAGATACAGAATCAGGCCTAGTACACCTGCAACCTGTCCGAGAATCCAGAAACGCATTGTTACTTTGGTTTCTGGCCACCCGCTAGCTTCAAAATGATGATGAATCGGTGAAGACTTAAAGACTTTCTTACCACCGCGTAACCACTTTGAGGTACGGTTAATAATAACTGACCCTGTTTCCGCGACATACACGGCACCGATGACGGGCAAAACATAAATCGTATCTGTCTGAAGTGCGATTATACCTAGCGCGGTACCGAGAGCGAACGCTCCGGTATCCCCCATGAAAAATCTCGCCGGGTAAATATTAAACCAGGTGTAGCTTAATAGCGCCCCGACAATGCTCAGACAAAAACCAGCCAAAAAATATTTTTCCTGGAAGACCGCGATTAGCGTATAGGTAGCGAAGGAAGAAACCAGCAAGCCTCCGGCAAGTCCATCCAGTCCATCGGTTATATTGACCGCATTGGCTGTGGCAATAACGACCAGCCAAAACAGCAAAATGACAAGTGCACCGATTTGTACCTCAGCAAAACCTAGATTAATACTACTAACGTCGAGTTTAGAGTAAAACCACCAGCCACCGGCAAGTGCCACCAGACTATGAAGCCCGAATTTTATCTTGGCTCGCATGCCCGCAATACCGGAAATGCTGCCGCGGATATTTATCCAATCATCAAGTAATCCAATGATTCCGGAACCCACCATCCCAGCCAAGGGCAACCAGGTCTGTCCCCTATCAAGGTTGGCGAATAGTGTTACAAAAGAAACTGAAAATATGAATATAACACCTGCCATTGTCGGAATATTACGCCGATGCTTTTCGGCATGTAGCTGTTGATAGACTGTCGCATCGCCACCTCCAGACGCTGAGGATCGCTGACGTTTCCACCACTGGTGCTTGTACGCAAAAAATGTGTAAAGCGGTGTTACGGCCATACTTAGCATCAACGTCAAGAATGCCAGCAATAATATGCGGATGACGGTATCTGTTTGCAAGCTGATGTTTAGTATTTCTGACATGAAATTATCCTTAATTATACGCTAATTTGTCTTCGGTGTAACATTGCCGTTATTGATTAAATTTTCTACTACGCTGCTAAATATTGGCCCGGCTGCGCGTGAACCCGCATAACCAGCGATTTTTGGCTCATTGACCCTCACGACTATCACATATTGCGGCGTGTCCCCACCGATGTAACCTAGGAAGGTTCCGTTAAAACGGTCGTCATAATAGCCACCCTCAGGCTTTGGTACCTGAGCCGTTCCCGTTTTCGTGCCAATTGAATATTCTGGGTGACTGTTGCGCATACCATAAATCATATAATTTTTACTGAACGCAAACTCAAGTAATGAACGCAGGTCATCACTAACTCTAGCGCCTACGACATCCTGACGTACAATTTCTGGCTCAACGACTTTCTCAACGCCGTCATGACGAATAATCTTTTCAACTAATCGCGGACGAAAATATGTACCGCCATTGATGGCACTGGCGAGCGCTGCCGCCATCTGCAGCGGTGTAGCCGTCATTCCCTGCCCAAAAGCTGCGTTAGCATACTGAATATCAAGTCCAAAACCCTCGTTAGGATCTGGAATCGAACCACCAGCTTCGTAACCTTGCTCTATTCCTGTCGGTTTTCCAAAACCATAATGGTCGGTCATATAATCATACCAACGTTCCCGAGCCTGCTTATTTATCTCACCACCTCCCATTTGCATGAGCAGCCATGTCGCACCTGTATTAAGCGACAGCTGCAAAATGTCGGCCACACTTCTGGTAGCTGCGCCACCGGCTTCTTCAATATTTGTCACTCTTGCATCACCTATTTGAAAAAAACCTGGATCGTAATATGTGGTTTCTTTATTTATAACCCCGAGGTCAAGAGCGGCTGCTGTTGTTAGAGGTTTCATGATAGAACCGACTTCAAGTGGCGCGCTTACCGCGGCATTATTAAATACACTGGCATCTTCGGTTTTAAAAAATTCTGCTGGGTTATAGGTTGGATAATTCGCAACAGCTTTAACTGCACCAGTTTTAACTTCTATGATTAGCGCACTGCCAGTTTTGGATTGAGCACGCTCTAAACCTGACTTTAATGCATCCTCAAGCTGCTGTTGCATGCCTAAATCAACAGTCAAGATTACACGGTCACCCTGTTGCGGTTCGATAACAATATTTTCTTTATTACTGGCCAATGGCACCCCTTGTGCATCGGTGATTGCTTTGAGCTGCCCTGGTGCGCCCTTTAACTGGGCATCGAGCGCCTCTTCAAGTCCATATTTGCCACTACCCTCATCATTCACAAAGCCCAGTAATTGCGCCGCTAGTTGGCCTTGAGGATATGTTCGGTAACTTGCTTCTCTTGTTCCGATTCCTTTGAGCTCGAGTTTATCGAGCGCTTCTGCTTTATCCTTATCTAGCTTTTTAGCGAGCACTACATAACGTGTATTGTCAGTTTTCAACTGCGCTTCATAGGAATTAGCGTCGCCACCAATAATACGAGCAACAGCGTCGGCAGCTGCCTTAGGATCTTTGACATAAATCGGGTCTGCGAACAGCGTATATTTGCTTTCGTTCAGTACAATCGGCACTGTTTTGCCATTACTAGTAGCTTCTATAATCCCCCGGCTGGCTGGCACTTCATACTCTTTTAACTGTTTAGTGAGTGCGGCTGTTTGATAATAATCGTGTCGTATAACTTGAAGATAAAATAACCGAACAACAAACACGCCCGCCACCACGAGCAAACACACATACCAAAGACGGATGCGTGATAACGCTGTAAAATGATGACTAATCGCCACCGGCTGATTTCGCATAGGCTTTCCTAATTTTGAATGGTTGCTGATGGTGTGGCGTTGGCGAGCTTGTTTGCGACTTCGCTGCTTCGTGCACGTTCTAACGACTGCAAACGCGCTGAGTCAACAACTAGTTGATCGTGCTCTGTTTGCAAACTGGATTGCTTTTCTTTTAAGTCATTAATGCGGTAACTAAACGCGTTTGTTTTTGTCACTTGCGTAAGATACAGCAAGCCAAGTAAGCATGCCAGGATAATCAACATAATCGTATTGCTGACAGGGCCGATTGCCTGCTCTTTCGTTTTAAACGTCGTCGTATTTTGATTTCGCGACGAAAACCGTTGCCGGCTCATTGCTAATGAACTTGAATATGTCATAGATTTTGTTTTTGTTTTTGTTGAACCTGGTCCTATACGCCTGGACCTTTTTGTAGCGCCTTTCTGGTCCCGCACCCATTTTTAAGTAGATGCGGGAATGTTTCTCACAAGATATCTATCCTACTCGGACTTTTACCTTATAAGCACGGGAAAGGTTTTTTACCTGTATTGGCATTCAAACTTCCCCTTTCTTTTGTGTGTTTATTTTTGCTGCGGCACGTAACTTTGCAGAACGCGCTCGCGGATTGAAAACTATTTCCTTGGCACTTCCTGTAACAATTTGCTTCGAGAGCAACATGAGAGAAGCGTCGTAGCGATTACCAGCCATCTCATTAAGCGTTCGCTTAACGATCCGGTCTTCCAAACTATGGAAACTGATAACCACTATACGCCCTCCCGGGGCCAACAAATCTATCCAGACCGGCAATGCTTTCTCTAGAAGATCTAGTTCGTCATTAACCGCCATCCGGAGCGCTTGGAACGTTCGGGTGGCTGGATGTGCTCTGCTTTTCGGCCCCGGCCAAGCGCGGGCAACGATAGCAGCTAGCTCGTGTGTCGAGCGAACCGGCCGACTTTCCACTATGAATCGAGTTATTTTATTCGCTCGAGGCTCTTCACCATACTTCCGAATGATACCCCTTAAACTTTCTTCCGAATAGTTATTCACTATGTCGTAAGCTGTAAGTTTTTGACGTTCATCCATCCGCATATCAAGTGGCCCGTCTAATCGGATACTAAACCCACGGCTTGCGTTATCAAGGTGCGGTGACGACACACCCAAATCCGCCAAAATCATATCGAACTGCTTTCCTGCTTGGTTCAGTTCTTGAGCGGCTGCTAAATAATCTTTGTGGATTATATTCACAGCTTGGCCTTTAAACTGTTCTTTGAGGAAAGCGACTGCGTTTTGATCGCGATCTACAAGAGATGCTTTTTTAGGACTAAAGGTGCGTTCCAGGACTTCTGAAGCATGTCCGCCGTATCCGGCCGTCAGGTCGAGGAACGACTCCCCTTCCTGCGGATTTAAATACTGCAGTACTTCTTCTAATAAGACTGGAAAATGTTGGTCTTTCCTCATTGCTGAAGAAATTATAGTTGATTTTGGTTTTTTTGGTGTTTTCATGTTTGTTTTTTACAAGGTCACCTACCCGGCAATCAGCTTTTTGTGTTTTGGTTGTTTTTGTTTTTGTTTGCCTACTAAATTTGGTAGGCGGCGTTCTTATCCGGTATGCGAGAGAAGTCTTGGGAGTTTGAAGTCCAAAGGATTTCCTTCACTGGTTAAGAACAAAGTTTTGAGAGACTTATGTGTGAGGTGGAGTTTTGGGAGGTGTTTTTAGTGTAATGTGCAAAGGTTTTTTATATGGTTACCTTCTCAAGTCCATATGCTGATTGCCAGATAGCTAACCTCTATGAGACACCCTTTCAGGGTTTCTCATCGTGCCGGGTTTGAGCAAAGCTCAAATCTCGGATTGCTCTTCCCGGAGCTGCACTAAGACAAGCTTCAGAAAAAACTGGTGATTGCTTTCTGGTTTTCGATTTGAATTGTTAAGGAGCTGCGTATGATCTATTCTTTGGCCATTACTCGCCAGTAATGCCCAACTCCAACAGCGATAACGTATTTGTCGATTCCCGCATAGTCCAGCAAATGCTGTTCTATAGTGATTCGGCCTTGCTTGTCATCCAGAGCACCGTCAACCTTGCCCATCCGGAACTGTACGTTCAGGTCGGCTATGCGTTCATCTAGGATGTCTCCGGCAAGGCGGGGTTCTACCTGCTCGTCCCAAACATGTTTGGGATACAAATGCAGATATTTACCAAAGCCACGTGTGACTACAGCTCCTGTTTTGAATTTGTCTCGAAGTTCGGTCGGTATGGTTAACCGCCGCTTCTCATCGAGCTTGCGTTCAAAATAGTCTACTGTTCCCACTATTGCCCTCGGAAGTTAAATTACAGTGGTTTTTATTTTTGTTCGGTTAGGTATCTTTTTTGGTTACCTACGATTACCCACTTCCATCAGTCTACTACCCACTTCATCCCACATGCAAGTACTTTATACATATAATCCCCCTCTTTTCCCACACTTATCCACAGATTTACGCAATTTAAAAAACACACCACAACATGTGGTGTGTCAGACAAGTTTCTATGCGCTAGATTTATAGGTTTGGAGTTTGTTCAGGTGTGACAACGATTTTCAGATCGCTTGGATTTTCTGGCAGCCCTACTTCACTACTCTGTTGGCTTTCTGGTCCATTAAAATAAGTATCGATACGGTTAACTGCTGCAGCTGCAGTCTCTTGAGCGATTTCACCAGCGGCTTGAATTACTTCTTGACCTTGAGGCGTAAGCACTGTTGCAGTTGCAGCAAGACCAAGTAATACTCGACGTCCTACACTAGTTACGTTACGTGGATGAGAACGCGTCCAATCAGCCCTGTCAGCTGCTCGCTCACTAATAGAATCAGCGTAGCTCTGGTCTAATGCGGTAGTAAACTTATCGAAATCCGCCTGCGATGCAGCTGGAGTTGAGGGAAATGTATAACCTTGAGATTCAAGTTGAGACTGAATGCTTAGCGATTGATTGTTTGTTTCGTTCATAGTGTTTACATAATAGCATACTGTTTGTGCTTTGTCAATGTTATAGCCTGAAATAAATAATCCACCACTCTTTTGAAGCGGTGGATCGGAAAATTAACGAAGGGTGTTTAGATAACCCAGCCGTTTGCGGTTTCGGTCTGGACTGGCTTATTCCAAAGAGTAAGCTTGGCAACCAGACGTCGGTGCAACGGTTGTGATTTTTTGCTTGGGTGTTTGTATTTGTCAGGAAACATAAACACAATTCTAGCATACTGTTTGTGCTTTGTCAATATTCTGTTTATGCTATTGGTCTGCTCTGATGTGTTTTACTGTTTCGCCGAACCATTCCGCACTGGCGCGAACCTTGCGTTTCATACCGTGTTCTCTATCGACATGTATCAGACCGAATTTTGGCCACCAGCCATATTTCCATTCAAAATTATCTAGCAGACTCCAGTGGAAATAGCCTCGCAGATCCACTCCCTCGCTGATGGCTCTCTCCATGGCTATCAGTGTTTCTTCTATCCACCATTGCCGATGCTGATCGCTGTAATCTGCTACACCGTTTTCCGTTACAAATATGGGTTTTTTGAATCGCGTCCAGGTGCGAAGTAAAAGCGGATACAAACCTTCAGGTTCCATATACCAACCCATATCATTCAGGGGCACAGTCGGATCAGCCTTTTTCATAAGGCCGATGTAATAATCTGTAAAGTAATAATTGATTCCTACGAAATCCTGTTGATTCTTAATACGGAGTAAAAACCACCAATTCCAAAAATATCTCATCCACTTGGTAGATGTTTGATCCAAAGCATTATGTGGCCGCTTTGCCTGAATATTGGCCAGCTGTTGCGCAACTCCAACTTGTAGGCTTGGATGCGATGCTTTTAAAATCTTATAGGCACGTTTGTGTGCTCTGGTCAGGTTCCAAT
>JACDFO010000004.1 GCA_013815785.1 Candidatus Saccharimonadota bacterium
GCCTTGGCTGCCGCGCACAGCGCACTGGACGCAGCCGGTGGTGAACTGCCAGAAAAGCCAGCTGCTTTCAACTCGACCGGCCTTATGGAAGTTAATCAAGAAGACAATCAACCGGTCGATGAGCCAGCGCCAGAAGCCGTTCCAGAGCGACCAGTTGATGTCGCAATCGACCCAGCAACTGGCATGTTGAGTTACCCAACTAATCTCGTACCGCCATCAAATGATTTGCCAACTGATCCAGGCAACTCAAGCGTCATAGACCCGACAGCACCACCGACCGTGCCACCTCCGATGGCTTTTCCGCCGCTCATGCCACCATTTGATGCGCCCATCGATGGTACGCTCCCTCCACCTTCGCAGTAAGGTATACTTAATGGCCAATGGACGGAATTTTGTTAGTCGATAAGCCCGCTGGGTGGACAAGTTTTGATGTGGTTGCCAAAGTTCGCGGCATTATTAAGCACGCGACTGGGCTTAAAAAGCCAAAAGTGGGGCATACCGGCACGCTTGACCCCTTGGCCACAGGTCTGATGGTCGTAGTTGTCGGTACGTACTGCAAGCGAGCTAGCGAATTTTCTGGTTTAGATAAAACTTACGACGTAATTATGAAGTTAGGCCAAACCAGTACTACGGGTGATGCTGAAGGCGAAATATCGACCGTTTCGAGCATCAAACCATCTAATGAGGCCATTCTAGCCGCATTAAAGCAATTTACAGGCGAAATTATGCAAACGCCTCCTGCATACTCTGCAGTCAAGATAAATGGGCAGCGAGCTTACAAATTAGCCCGAGCTGGCCAACCAGTGACCATAGAACCACGAAAGGTAATGATTCACAGTTTGCAGCTAACAAATTACAGCTATCCGAACGTAATGTACACTGCTCATGTTGGCAGCGGCACCTATATCCGTTCACTAACAGAAGACATAGGCGCTCGTTTAGGTACCGGGGCATATATGTCGGCTTTATGTCGTAGCCACGTTGGAGCGTTTGAGCTTAAAAACGCGATGGGCCCAGATGAATTTAACGGTGAAACCATCGCTAAAAACCTAATCCAGTTAACAGAGGCAAAAACATGATTGCCAGTGTAACCATTAACGAAAAATCATTCGGCCACAAGGTTTTATATCAAGATTTGACCTTGCAGTTACAAGCTAAAGAAAAAGTCGGTGTTATAGGGCGTAATGGAACAGGTAAAACGACCTTATTTAACCTAATGACTGGTCTTGATAAAGATTTTGACGGCGAACTGGATTTCAAAAAGAACCTGATTATTATTTCATCGCGCCAGGAACACACAGAGCATGAGGACACGCCAGTTTTGGCCTATATATTGGACGATTTACCGCAGTATGCCAGCCTAAAGCACATTATGGACACGTATCCAGTGACGATGGGTAGCAACGCCCACAAAATTCATAAATATAGCGAGGCTTTAGAGCAGTTTTCGACCTTAGGCTACTTTATGGTCGAAGAAGAAATTATACGTAGCCTAGAGGCATACGGGCTTAATGAGGCACAAATTAACAGCATGATTGGCAACCTATCTGGTGGCCAGAAACGCTTTGTGGAGTTGGTTAAGGTGCAGCACGCCAAAGCAGATTTGGCGTTGATCGATGAGCCAACCAACCACATGGACTACATCGCTAAAGAGCGTTTTTTGGAATGGTTTGGCAGCGCGCAGGAAGCAGTAGTTGTAATTACACACGATAGGGATGTGTTAAACCGGGTGGATCGAATTGTAGAAATTCGCGATGGTAGGGCAATTAGCTTTCCTGGCAACTACGATGCCTATTTGCGCATAAATACTTCCAAAATTACCTCTGAGGTTAATGAGTTTGAGGTTACACAGCGTAGAATTATTAACCTCAAAGACGATTTGGTGCGGTTTCGTCGGCTCAAAGAACGGGCCCGCGACCCAGGCACCATTCATCGTTTCAAATCGCTCGAAGAGCGAACAAAAAAAGAATTATCGCAACTGCAGCAGCTAGAAAAGCCGTCTTTTTGGATTGATAAAGAATCGGTGCAGGGCTTGAACACCAAAATGAGTGCCGCATATGAAGAGCACAAAACTCGTAATATTAAGATTCGGGCTCGAGCTACAGAAAGTACTTCAAATCGTTTGCTCATTGAGGCTACCAAACTATCGCTCGGTTACGGCGAAACAGCTTTATTTACAGATATGAATTTTCAATTGCGAGAAGGTGACCGCATGCGTTTACATGGCCGCAATGGTGCCGGAAAGACCACACTGGTCAAAGCCATATTGGCCCAATCACGCGGCGAGAAACCAGAAAGCCGGGTGCTCGGTGGACATATAGTTACCGAAAATGAAATCAAAATCGGCAACTACGAGCAAGAAATTGCGTCAAAACTTTTGAGTGTCACGCTCGGCACGGCTATCGAACAAATTTATTTAGCAAAAGATATCAAGATCAACGACCAGAAGATAAAACAATTACTAAGCGACTATTTGTTTAACCCGGCCACAGATGGCGCGATGCCGCTAAAACTACTCAGTGGTGGCCAAAAAGCCCGCTTTCAACTTATCAGCATGCTAGCAGATGACCCAATGGTCCTGATTCTGGACGAACCAACAAACCACCTGGACCTGCCTAGTATTGAGGAGATGGAACAGGCGCTCAAGCAATACCACGGTGCCATCCTATACATTAGCCACGACACATACTTCGTAAAAAACATCGGTGGCACAGAAGTAAAAATTATCAATTAACTTTAAGCTTGAGTGAATAACTCTTGCTTAACAGGGGCGGGTGTGGTATTATCTCTGTAACGCCACCAATCTCTTTAAGGAAGTTTTAGGAGTTACATGATTTCAACAGAGAAGAAGACGAAGATTATTACTGAGCTGCAAAAAGATAAGACCGATACTGGTTCACCAGCCGTACAGGTCGGTATTTTGACCGAGCGTATCAAGGAACTGACAGCTCATCTGAAGACCAATAAGCATGACTTTATGTGTCGCCGTGGCCTGTTACAAGCTGTCGGTAAGCGTAAGCGTCTGCTTAAGTACATTGCCGAACAAGACGGCAAAGAATATCTCGACCTAATTAAGAAATTAGGCATACGCCGCTAAATCTGCCCAGACTACTCCGCCCGAATTGGCGGACGAGCTTGTGCACATTAAATAAAACGGAGTTTTCTTTCGCAGAGACCAGATATACAGTGCCAGTCCGCACAAGAGACATTTGTATATTTGTACCTTGCGAATGAAAGCCCAAAGAGAGAATAGAGAGTAAGAGTGAGTACAATAAATCCATTTGGTAAAGATATTATTAAAGTAGAAACAGAGCTATGTGGACGCACATTGAGCCTAGAAGTCGGCCGTGTCGGCTTCCGCACCAGTGCCAGCGTAACAGTCACATACGGCGACACCGTTGTGCTTGGTACGGCTATGGTTAGCAACCGTTCTATCCAAGGCATGGATTATTTTCCATTGTCTATCGATTACGAAGAAAAGATGTATGCCAGCGGTAAAATCAGCGGTTCTAGATTTATTAAGCGCGAAGGCCGCCCCAGCGACGACGCAATTCTAATTGGTCGTCTCATCGACCGTCCAATCCGTCCACTATGGCCTAAGGGCTACCGCCAAGAAGTGCAAGGCGTTGCATCTGTACTCAGTATGGATCCCGATTTTCGTCCGGACATGGTAGCCATGATTGCCATGAGTGCCGCATTTATGCTGACCGGCGCACCTTTTGAAGGTCCAGTTGCAGGTTTACGTGTAGGACTAGTCGACGGTAACCTCAAAGCTTTTGCCAGCTACCAAGAGCTAGACGAAGGCGCACTTGACCTTACCGTTGCTGGCACCAAAGATGGAATTATGATGGTAGAAGCGGGCGCCAGCGAAGTCAGCGAAGCCCAAATTGTTGAGGCTATGGACTTTGCATTTAAAGCAATGCAACCAGCCATCAAACTACAAGAAGAACTGGCTAAAAAAGTTGGCGTAACCAAGCAAGAATATGCACTTGTGCTGCCAGACGATTCAATCCAGAGCAAAGTAAACGAATGGGTGGCAGATAAGATTGGCGATAAAATCCGTGCCCCATACCCAGAGCGCAACGAGCTAGTAAACAACCTCCGTGAGCAGTTCCATGACTTCTTTGCCGAACAGTTTGAAGATGAATATTCTGCCCTCAAACCAGAATACGACGAAGCCTTTACTATGGCGCTTCATAAAGACGTCAGAGCTGGAATCATCAAAGATCAGACTCGTCCTGATGGTCGTAAGTTGACCGAAATCCGACAACTGAGTTCTGAAGTTGGTTTACTACCGCGTGCCCACGGTTCCAGCCTGTTTACTCGCGGTATGACCCAAGCCATGAACATTATTACATTAGCACCGCTTAGCTACGCCCAGATGGTCGATACCATGGAGCGAGAAGGCGAACGTCGCTACTTGCATCACTACAATGCCCCAGGCTACACCGTGGGCGAAGTAAAACGTTTGAGTGGTCCAGGACGCCGAGAAATCGGCCACGGCTATCTTGCAGAACGTGCTTTAGCAGCCGTGCTGCCATCCGAGGCTGACTTTCCGTACACTATCCGCTCAGTCACCGAAATCATGAGCCAGAACGGTTCTACCAGCATGGCTGCGACGTGTAGCAGCAGTTTGGCACTTATGGATGCCGGCGTGCCGCTTATACGACCAGTCAGTGGTATTGCGATGGGACTTATGATGGACGGGGACAAACCATATATCATGAGTGATATTGCCGATGCCGAAGATTTTGCAGGCGACATGGACTTTAAGGTTACTGGTACCACGGAAGGTATAACAGCGCTTCAGATGGATATGAAAGTCCATGGTTTGCCAGTCGCAATTCTTGCGAAAGCACTCGAGCAAGGCAAAGGAGGTCGGGCCCATATTTTGGACCACATGATCAGTGTCATGGCCGAACCTAGAAAAGAAATGAGTCCGTATGCTCCGCGCGTTGAGAGTATCAAGATCAATCCTGATAAAATTCGTGAAGTTATCGGTAAGGGCGGCGAGATGATTCAAAAGATTACTGCCGAAACCGGCACTGAAATTGACATTAAAGATGACGGAACGGTTATGATTGCCAGTCCGGATAAAGCCAAGATCGATGCAGCAATTAACTGGGTGAAGAGTATTACGGAAGACCCAGAAGTGGGCACTATTTACACCGACCGACCTGTTGTTAGCGTCATGGACTTCGGCGCATTCGTGCAGATTCTGCCAGGTAAAGATGGTTTGGTGCACGTCAGTGAATTATCTGAAGACCGTGTCGAACGCGTAAGCGACGTTGTCAAAGAAGGCGATAAAGTCACCGTTAAATTAGTAGCAATTGACGACCGCGGCCGCTTGCAGCTCAGCATGAAGCAAGCTGCCCGCGAACTAGCAGCTAAGAAGTAAATAATAGTAAAAGAAGGTAAGTAAATGGCCAAACCCAAAACTCCATGGCTCCACAGCCGACCAATGCTCTTAACAAAAGCAGTACTGGCTTTATTTCTGGTATATGTATTTGGTTCGTTAGCAATTGATAGTGGACGGTGGCTGCATTACTTTCTGACGTTTATAGCATTTGTACTTGGCGTGAAATTCCTGACACACTTCATTAAAACCTATGGCAAAAAGTAAACAATTGCAGCTCGATGATTTGAGCGCCGAAATCTTAGCAGACAATATCTGTCCGGATTTGGCCTCGGGGGCCACTCAGCTTGTGTTTGGCACAGGTAGCCCTGATGCCGAGCTAGTGTTTATTGGCGAGGCGCCTGGGAAAAAAGAAGACGAAACAGGTGAACCATTCGTTGGTGCAGCCGGCAGGTTTCTGAATGAAATGCTGGCCATGATTAAACTCAAAAGGGAAGACATATATATAACCAACATTGTTAAATACCGGCCACCAGACAACCGCGATCCGTTGCCAGAAGAAAAGTCAGCCTTTTTGCCGTACCTTACAAAACAGTTAGCAATTATCAAACCTAAATTGATTATCACCCTAGGCAGGCACAGCATGGATGTGCTGCTGCCCGGGCTGAAAATCAGCCAAGCACACGGTGAGCCAAAACGAAAGAACGGACAGGTATATTTACCATTGTTCCATCCGGCGGCTGCCTTGTACAACGGCGGGCTCAGGCAAACCCTCATCGACGATTTTGCCAAAGTCCCATTAATACTCGAACAAATTTAATTCTTTCATACATAAGAAAAGGAGAAAGATGAATAACAATAATAAAGCCGCTAACCAGAATGGAAATCAAGCCAAGCGCCCAGTAAGGCAAAATTCTGGTAACAATAATAATGGCTCTGCGCCTCTTGGGCGAGGTGCCAGCCGCGGCGCGGCCATACGCGCCCAAAAACGTTCACACGATGACGCCCAAAGAGTCATTAGTTCGTACCTAGACCAACCAACCCCAAAGAATGAGGATCGCCCGAGGGCTAACTTTATCGACGACAGCCCACGCCTCAAAGTCATAGGACTTGGCGGCATGGATGGCGGTGGTTCTAAGAATATGATGCTGGTTGAATACATGAATGATGCAGTTGTCATCGACGCCGGAAACGACCTTGGCGTTGACTTGCCGGGTATCAATTATGGCATTTGCGATGTCAGCTACCTTGAGTCTATAAAGCATAAAGTGCGAGCCTATATAGTAACGCATGGTCATTTGGATCACATCGGTGGTCTGCCGCATATCGTACCCAAAATTCCGGCTCCAATCTACGGTTCCACATTTAGTATCGGACGGGTTGAGGAAATATTCCAGAACTTTGGTCTGCCTATGCCAGATGGTTTCCAGTTGCAAACTGTAACCATGAACGAAGACACCCACGAACGTCTTAAGATCGGTAATTTCTTTGTCGAACTTGTCCGCGTGACCCATTCCATCCCAGGAAGCACAGTCGTCGTTCTTGATACGCCGGTTGGCCGCATCATCAACACCGGCGATTTCCGCCTTGACCCAAACCCACTCGACCATGAACGCACAGACACCGAACGTTTAACTGCGTTGGGAGACGAAGGTGTCTTAGCACTTTTTTCTGAAAGTACTACCGTGGAACGCGCTGGGCGAACACCAAGCGAGAGCACGATTCAGCAAAGCTTCGTAGACATTATGAATAACGCACCAGGCCGTATTTTCATCGCCTTATTCTCGACCAATATGAACCGTGTCCAGATGCTTGTAAATGCCGCCGTGCATCATAATAAAAAGATTGCACTCGATGGCCGAAGCATGGTTTCTACGCTAGAAATGGCTGTTCGCCATGGTTTTATGAAGATTCCCAAAGGTACCTTTGTTCCAATCGCTAGCGTTCCTAACTTAAATGATCAGGACGTAGTCGTTGTCTGTACTGGTAGTCAGGGCGAACCTAGTTCCGCGCTGCAGCGGATGGCCAATGGCGAACACCGGCATATCAAGCTCAAAGAGCAAGATACGGTCGTATTGTCTAGCTCACCGATCCCTGAATCTGGTAATGATTCGCTGATCGGTGCTATGGTCGATAACCTCAGCCGAAAGGGTGTACATGTTTTCGAACACCGTAACCATGACATAGATGGCGTCGGTCCCTTGCACGTATCCGGGCATGCTAGTCGAGACGAATACGCAGACATGATCAACATGATACGACCGAAGTTCTTCGTACCTATTTACGGTGCATATCGTGTAAAACAGCGTCACCTTGAGCTGGCGGTAGAGCAAGGTATTCCGCGCAAAAACTGTGTCAATCCAGAGAATGGTGAAATCATAGAGTTCACACCTAACGACATGCAGGTCACGGGTAATGTTCCCGTCGGCACGGTGTTAGTAGATCAAACAGGCGAGATTGTCAGTAGTGTCGTCATCAAAGACCGTCTGCTACTAGCCGAAGAAGGTTTAGTAGCAGTGGTACTGACCGTCGATAAAAAGACCGGTTCACTGGCGACCAGTCCAGATATTATTAGTCGCGGATTCATATATATGCGTGATAGCGAAGATTTGATGACCGCATTTCGTACTGAGCTCAAACGGGCCGTCCAGCAACGTTTCAAGCGGGTCGATTTAGACCGCTTCAAGGTAGAACTACGAGAACATGTGACGCATTTCTTATTCGAGCATACTGGCCGCAGTCCTATCGTCATACCAGTCATCAACGTGATTGGCGGCAAGGGCGGTGCGGGCGGCGGCGCAAGTAACGCTTCAAAACAGCAGAACGGTCAGCCAGCAGTCGCTGCAGAAGTCCCAACTTCAGAGCAGATAGCCGCCCAGCAGCAAAAACGGTTTGAAGAGATGAGAGCCAAGCTACTAGGCCAAGACGCAAGAACGGACTAGCCTGTCCAACATGCCGTCCGCTAGGGCGGACTCTTGGCACCCAGCACATTTTTCGACTGCGATACTCCTGAGCAGTATTACCCATACAGCTCAGTCCGTTTCTCGTCGAAAAAATGCACTGGGCACTCAAGCATGTTGCCCAACCCCAAATGAAGAGATGCCTTGTGTTGACAAAGTAGCAGTTATTTGCTATAATCTGTGTTAGTCCAAATAAAACAAAAATAATTAAAAACGGACAAAGAAAGATAATAAAATAATGCATTTGCCATTTTTTGGTCATGAAAAACCAGCCGAAGCTCCAAAACTACCATCAGAAGTCATGGCTGCCGACGCAGCTAAATACCCAGTAGGTGGCGTAGCTATAACGGGGGCAGAGCGAGCAGGTGATGTAGTACAGACAGCCGAAGCTCCAGCCACACAAGCTCCTGGTGAAGTAACAGATACGGATCATCAGATTCCTGCTCAAACAGCCTAAGCCATTACTTCCATCATAAGAAACCTCATTTAAGGGGCTTCTTTAATGGTAACGATTGACAAATGTTGTAAAATTTGTTATAGTAACTGCTATGAACGAACCAGGTTCACCAGAACATTCAGTTTGGAACGAAGAAAGCGCGATTTTAGACCGTGAAGCCGGCTTTGGGTGGCATCCCGATGGTCGGAATGACCAGGTTTATGAGGCAATTAAAAAGCGCGAAGAACTGCTGGATACAGTAGTCAATACCCAGCACGATATACACGAAGAAGAAAAAGAAAATCTGTGGAATGCTTATTACCAGCAAATAGAAAAGGTTATTAGGCTAAAGGAACAATTTGAGGTTGGTGACCCGCCAATGCAAATTCCTTCACCAGAAGAGTAAAACATAGTATAATAAGTAAACGGTTATGGCAAAAAAGAAAAAACAAACTAGAAAACGCAAAGAACCAGAATATAAAGAGAGGTCCAGCTTTTGGCCGCTCTCAGGCGCTATTCTCTTATTTGTTGCGGCTTTCTTTTTGCTCCTAGGTGGGTTTGGTACTGGTGGTCCGCTGCCGCTCAATATGTTTAAAGGCATGTACGTAGCTCTCGGATGGGCGGCTTATCTCACGCCTGTGGCCTTTTTATTTTTTGGTATTTGGAAATTTAGTAGTGAAGACCGACAGATTCCATTCGGCAAGCTCGTCAGTATGCTTGCTTTTGTAGTTGCGTCTGCATCTTGGGCACACGTCGGCTTCGTAACAGAAAATCTTAGTGGTGAATTTATCGGCGGTCATGGTGGGGCGGTGGGACGCGTAATAGGTGGTGTAGCCCTAGGCGCACTCGATAAAATGCCGGCAGCCATACTATTCTTTATATTTAGTGTGCTTACGTTTATGTTGACCTTCGGCATCTCGCCCCGCGTATTATTACGAGTTTTTGAAATCTTCGAACGGCCCGAAGGCGACGACACAGACCTAGCAGAACTGAAGGCCAAAGCAGAATCAAATGGTTTTAAACTGAACGAAGGCGTACCCGTTGAACACCAGAGTGACCGCGACCGTGCACGCTTATCTACACTTAAAAACACAGCCCAGAAGCTGAGTACTACTGAAGACCATGCCGCTTTGACTGCAGCCAGCGACCCGGATTGGCAGTTTCCAGGTCTCGATTTGCTGAACCATAAAGTAGACAAAGCCAATGCAGGTGATGTAGAAGGTAGTGCCCAGATTATCAAAGAAACGTTTACCAACTTTGGTATCGATGTCGAGATGGAAGGTGCCACGGTAGGACCAACTGTTACGCAGTACACATTGAAGCCTCCATCCAACGTTAAGCTCACGAAGCTTACGGCACTGGAAAATAACTTGGCTCTTAGTCTTGCTGCTCAGTCATTACGTATGGAAGCACCAATTCCTGGTAAGCGGGCGGTTGGTATTGAGGTGCCGAATGTTAAGCGGGCAATTGTTCGCATCAGTTCGACGCTCGAATCAAAATCCTGGACAGATAAATCTGGGCCGCTTAGTTTTGTGGTCGGTAAAGACATTAACGGTGAATCACTGGTTGGCGACCTGGCCGATATGCCACACCTACTGATCGCTGGTCAAACCAAATCCGGTAAGTCCATTATGATTAACACCTTGCTGACGAGCCTGCTATATCGCAATTCGCCTAGTGACATGAAGCTAATATTGGTTGACCCAAAAGTTGTCGAGTTGGCTCCATATAACGATATTCCTCATCTGTTAGCACCTGTGATTACTGAGCCCGAAAAGTGTATCAGCGCGCTGAAATGGGCTGTTGCAGAAATGGAACGACGCTATCGCACCATGGCCGATGCACAATGTCGCGATATTGGTGAATATAACGCTAAGAAATCCGAAGAGGGCATGCCGTATATCGTGATTGTTATCGATGAGTTGGCGGACCTGATGATGATGGCCGCCCGCGATGTTGAAGCGTTGATAGTGCGTATCGCACAAAAGGCTAGGGCAGTCGGGCTGCACCTGGTACTGGCGACCCAGAGTCCGCGCGTGGATGTCATTACGGGGCTGATTAAAGCTAACATACCAGCCCGGATTGCGTTTGCGGTGGCTGGACAGATTGAATCTAGAATTATTATTGATAGCATGGGCGCCGAAAAACTGCTAGGTAAGGGTGACATGCTGTATAAAACGACTGACATGCCACGACCAAAACGTGTCCAAGGTGCCTTTATCTCAACCGAAGAAACCCAAAAAGTTACTGATTTCTTGCGTATGCAGCGTCCGCCGCAATATGACGACGAGATTATCAGCCAGCCGGTTCAGTTGAATGGCAAAGGTGGCATCGTGGCTGATTACGGTGGCCAGGACGCAGATGATGACATGTATAAAGACGCTGTACGGGCTGTGATTGAGGGTAAAAAAGCCAGCACATCACTACTGCAGCGGCGCTTACGCATCGGTTACGGCCGTGCCGCCAGGTTGATTGAAACTATGGAAGAACAGGGAATCATCGGCACGGCAGACGGCAATCGCCCTCGTGAAGTGTTGGTAAGTTCATTAGACGAAGTCTTTGGTGGTGGCGCTGTCGAGGCAGACGACGAAATGTACAACGAAAACTTCCCAGACGAAAAAGAATAGGAACTTACCAACTTTAACCCGAATCCCGAAATCCCCACAAAAACACTCACTCATTTGCAAACAGCAAATAACCTGTCAAAAATTTCCAGTGTTTTCTTAGAGGTTTTCGGAATTCAGGTAATTTAGCCTTGCCTTACTGTTAAAAAAGTTCTATCTTTAGCTTAAGAGGAAACCAAAAACACCGAAAGGAAAACGACCATGTCAGAGTTTCTTATCCCGCATAACGACGAGGGTAGGGCTCTGTCTCCCATTGAGGCAAAAACAGGAGTCGTCCTGCCTATTTGGGCACCGGGTGATGGCCTTACCAATCGTCATCACCCACACTTCTATAAAAGAAATTTTTTAAACGGCCTGCGAAAACAAGAAACGCGGGCCGTTCGCTTTTCCAGGCTTCAAAGAGTGCAGCTGTCTGCGCATGAGAAGTATCACAGAGCGTTTGATGGAACCGCTTTCCCAGTTGATGAGAACCAGTCATTCGGAATAACTATCCTCAATTGTGCTGGCTATATTGCCGGTCACTCTGTGGAGATGTCAGGCTCGAAACCCAACATAATAGAGACGACTCCTAGAATGAGAAGAATACTACGCTCGCCAGGAATCTTAACTATGGAAAGACGCTATAGTTATCGCCGCGATATAGGCCAGTTTCTGATGTATCATGCTGTGTCGCAACGGTTCGACCACGTAAAAAGGGGCCAAGTAGAAGAATTTATTGAGTTGGGTGCAGCAAAGTTTCAGACAGATGAGCTGGCACAAGAGCGCAGACTTCGATTAGGGATGCGGTTGACAAATATAGGACTTGGCATAGCAGTAGATGGTATCGGCAAGAAATACTTGCAAGCACGCCAGTCGCTGGCATTGCCGGAAGAAGCACCTATTTGTGCCTGGCAAGTTGCAAAAGATTACGTGGCTGGCCACGAACCGGATTATTACGATACTCTGCACGAAAACCTCGAATTGCAATTAGCGGACGCGGCATAGCTCTTGACTAACAGGGGTAAATAAGATAGAATAGTCTAGTTATTAACTCAGCTCATAGCCATTGAGCTGCTTAACATCTATCTATTTGAGGTAAAACCAAAGCAGCAACTTGATTGCTGATGCGTTTTCTTGTTGACGAAGCGTAGTTTCTACTACGCTGAGGAGCAAAAAACGAATCAGCAGTAGTTGACCTTTGGAGTTTGGCTAATAGCATAGGTGATAAGTAGCTCACAGTGCGTATGGGCTTTAACCAAGGGAGAAAGTCTCTTATGAATCAATACGAAATTGCTGTATTGTACCACCCTGATCTCGAGGTCGATTTGACCAAGGCCGAGGAACGGGTGACTAAAATTATCACCGATAACGGTGGAAAAATTACAGCAGCTGACAACTGGGGCAAGCGCAAGTTAGCTTACACTATCAAAAAGCAAGAACATGCCGTGTATGTGTTTTATACCGTTGAAATGCCAGGAGAAGGTGTTTTGAAGACAGAAGCTACATTAAATATTACTGACGAAGTGATTCGTTATTTGATTGTTCGCCCCGATCTTAAAAAGATTGCTAAAGCAGAGGCAATCAAAGCCGACAAGCTTAAGAAGGCGGCCGAACGCGGTGACCGTGCTAACGACGACGATAAAGATGAAGAGAAAGACGAGGAATAAAGATGGCTAAGATTTTTAAGAATCGAACCGATGTAGCTTATTTTGACTACAAAGATTTTAAAACCTTGCAGCGTTATGTAAATGGCTTTGGACAAATTGAAACGCGCAAGAAAACCGGCCTCAAGGAACACGAACAGAGGCGATTGGCAGTTGCGATTAAGCGTGCGCGGCATATAGCATTACTACCATTCGTAGCCTCAAACTAGCTGTTGCGCCTTCCATACACCGCACCAGGCGCAATTTTCTTCTCAATGCTCGTTCACCGTACTAATGTGTACGGCTCACTCCGCGTCTTGAAGAGAAATTGCACCTGGCACACGTGTATGAAATGCGCCGGGGGTTGACGAAACAAAGTACAAAGATTACTGTAGAAATACAATAATTAATCGAACACATAGTTGTTCTAAGGAGATTAAAATGGCTCGATCATTTAACCAAGTAACATTAATGGGCAACCTGACTCGGGACCCAGAACTTCGCCAAACACCAAATGGCCAGAATGTCTGTAGCTTTAGCCTCGCGCTAAATCGCAGCTACAAAGGTGGTGATGGCGAATGGAAAGAAGCGACTGACTTCGTGAACTGCATAGCCTGGGGGCCGCTAGGCGAGCGAGTAGCACAGTATCTGACAAAAGGCCGTCCAGCACTAGTAAGCGGACGTTTGCAATCAAGCAACTGGGAGCAAGATGGCCAGAAGCGCAGTAAATTAGAAGTTATTGCTCAGGACGTAACGTTCTTAGGCGGTGCTGGCGGAGGCGAGGGCGGCGCGAGTCGCACGTCTTCTGGCGGAGATGAATTTGATCAGACACCAAAGCCAAGTAAAACAGCTAAGAAAGACGACGTAGTCATCGAAGATATCGGCGACGAACCAATCAACCTTGATGACATCCCGTTTTAACAAATTATTGACTGCACATTCTGGGCGAAAAGCTGCGTCAAAAATCCTCACTGTATTACGCATACAGCTCCGATTTTGTGCTCGCTTTTCATCCCAGACTGCACTAGCCAAAATCTGTTAAAACCATACAAGAATAAGGAGTTATAGATGGCGTTAGGTGTTACTGATTTAAAGAAAGGGCAAGTGTTCCAGATGGATGGGACGCCTTACCGAGTGGTGGAATATGCTCAGAAGGTGATGGGTCGTGGCGGCTCTATCGTGAACGTTAAAATTAAGAGCTTGCTCGACGGTAAGGTACTAGATAAGACCTTCAAAGGTAGTGAGTCGATAGAATCTGCAGATGTGAGCAATAAAAACGTCCAATATTTGTATAATGACGGTGCTACATTCTTTTTTATGGATGAAGTTACGTATGAACAGTTCGAGCTTTCGGCCATAGACATGGAGGCGCAGGCTGGGCTTATGAAAGAAGGCGACCGAGTACAGGCCCAGCTGTTCGACGAGCGCGTTATTAACATCGAGCTTCCAAAAAATGTGCCGCTGAAGGTAACGTACACTGAAAATGTGGTTAAAGGCGATACCACCAGTTCTGTTCTAAAAGACGCTACCCTTGAAACGGGTATCTCTGTAAAAGTTCCGTCATTTGTAAAAACCGGAGATGTGGTGTCTGTTGATACCACAACGGGAGCCTACCGTGAGCGCGTCAAAGGATAGGGCTACTATCCTGGGGAACAAATGAAGATTAGGCTGGATAAGGAATTATTTAGACTTGGATTGGTGCCAACACGTAGCCAAGCCGAAAGTTACATTAAATTAGGCTATGTCACGGTTAATAAAAAAAGTGTCACAAAACCAGGTAGCCTAGTTTCTGAATCTGATGACATAAAGCTTACTGCTAAAGAACAATACGTTAGTCGGGCAGGGTTAAAGCTCGCTTCGGTTACTAATACTCTAAAACTAAACTTTAAAGACAAAGTTATGCTCGATGTGGGGTCCAGTACGGGTGGATTTACGGATTACGCACTACAGCATGGGGCCAAACGGGTAATAGCAGTAGAACTAGGCACTGATCAACTACACCCAAAATTACGTCAAGACAAGCGAGTTGAGCTACACGAAAAGACTGATATTCGCAGGTATATACCAAGTGAACACATAGATATTACTGTAATGGACGTTTCTTTTATTAGCCTGCGTGAAATCTTACCACATATTAGTAAAATAACGGATAAGGAGACACAAATTGTAGCTATGGTTAAGCCACAGTTTGAGGCAGAAAAAAGTGCTTATAGCCATAAAGGTGTAATCAAAAATGATGCAATGCGAAGGACCATACTTAAGGACTTTGAAGCGTGGGCACAAAAATTATTCATTATCTTAGACAAAGCAGATTCTGAAGTAGCTGGCAGTAAAGGCAATCGCGAACGGTTTTACTTGCTCAGTAATTTATAAGAAAGACTTAAGCTTCTCAATGTCTACCAAAATTACATATTGAGGATTGGTTTTTATCAGTCCTTTTTTTTCGAGTAATGACAGCTCGCGGCTTGTGGTTTCCCTTGATGAATTTATGGAACTGGCAATGTCTTGTTGACGTAAGGGCAGGTCTATCATCATACCGTCAGCGTGTTCTTTACCAAACCGTGTCGACATGGTTAGCATAAATGAAATTAGTCGTTCGCGTACCGACCGGTATTCGAGGTTGATAATTCGCTCAGAGTGCAGGCGGTACATCTCTATTGTCATGTCTAGTACTGCCGAAAGATTGTCGGGTTTTTCCATCACATCTGCCAAAAAGTCCTTGCGACTGATACGCCATAATGAAGTCGGCACGATTGCTTGGTAGATAACAGACCGTTCCTGACCGGTAACGGCCCATATAAGTGGGAACACTTCGTCCTCATGGCGCACGATAAGCAGGTTATCTTCGCCGTATTTAGTAATATCGTAAGCCTTGACCAAACCTTTTTCGATTAAAAAAACACCCGGAGGTGTATCTCCGGGTCTGATGATGAATTCTCCTTTTTGAAAAGCCAGATGTCTTCCTCGCTGGAAGGCCTCCTTGAGTGTCTGGTAGCGATCATTCGGGCTACGTACCATAACGGTATTGTGTCATATATTCCACGGTTTGACCACACACATCACATCGGCCACCATTGCGTATAGCTTGCCAGAACTATTGAAGTCGGTCTGAGGCGTACGTGGTGTGCGTTTTATCACAAGAACTTGGTGAGAAAACTAACCGCGTCATACCGATTCTCCACGTACTATAAAGATACAACTAACGAGGAGGTGCTACATGGTTGGATTAGAGAATATATTGAGACAATTCCGCCGCCTCGGGGTAAAACCAAGTTTTTGGGCAAAAGCAGAAATCAAAGAGCTGGGCAGTCTATTAGTACCAGGAGAACAGCTGACGAACGTTGTGTTTGGCTGGTACGAGAACGGCTTTGCCTTGCTGTGTTGTACTGATCAGCGCGTATTACTTATAGATAAGAAACCCTTTTTTCTTAAATTAGAAGATTTACGTTACGACAAAATATCAGAAGTAAGATTCCTCAACCGGTTACTTGACTCCACCCTGGTACTTTCTTACGCGGGCATGAAGCTTGATTTTAAGAGTTGGGACCAAAAAGGTTTACGAAAACTTATGATCAACGTTCAGGAAACAATCATGCGTCATAATCAACAAGAGCGACAAATCAGTAATCCTATAGGCAGTGAGTACAGAGAACCACCGTTTTTGCTACCAACAGAAGAACCACGGCCCTCAGGCATGTCATACGAGCTTTTATCTTATCCGGAAGAGTTTGTGAAAGGTAACGAGCGAGAACCTACCATGCCAATGAATCCGTACGCTCCTACAAATAGATTTTTACGCCGAAGACTACCATATGTAGCTTTGGATCAAACAGCTGAGTAAATAAACCATTAGCACTTACATTCGGTCTACGATACACTCTGTTAGATGATGTATTTCAATAACCGTGCCCAAGCCGGTCGCGAGCTAGCCAAGAAGATGGATGATTACCACAACAAACAAGTGGTTGTCTTGGCTCTCAGCCCTGGGGCAGTGATTATTGGGGCCCAGATTGCCATGAAACTTCATGCCAATTTAATGCTATTACTAACAGAAAGCATTTATTTGCCAGGCGAAAACGATCCAATAGCGGCCATGACATCGGCAGGAACATTTACGTATAATAATATGTTTAGTCCAGGACAACTCGAAGAATACATTACCGAGTACCATCACTTTATCGAAGAACGACGGATAGAAAAGCTGCATAAGTTAAACAAGTTGGTGGGAAAAGATGGCGAAATCAATAAGAATTATTTGCGTCATCACACGGTTATTGTAGTTTCAGACGGGCTTTCCAGCGGCTTTTCTCTTGATATTGCTGCTATGTTCTTAAAGACTGTCGCTATCGATAAGCTTATCGTTGCGACGCCCTTAGCAAGCATTCCTGCAGTAGACCGGATGCACCTGTTCGCCGACGAAATTATTTGCTTGAGCGTGGTGGTCAACTATCTAGGCACCGACCACTATTACGACGACAATACCATTCCATCAACCGAGCATCTTTTTGAACTGATTCGTAACATAACTGTTAATTGGGAACGCGAAAAGCCTATAGCCAAAACACAGATTAAATAGTATCCTGAGTACATACAGATTCTAAAAATCAAAAAACTTTGAAAAACTAAAAACAAAACGGAAAAAATAATGTCCTTCTATGAATTGAATGGCGGTGCACGTGGAGCTTTTGGCTCATACGACACTTATGCCCAAAAACAAACACCATACCTACACTGGCTCGCAGTATTTGTTTTGGTGCTTACAATTTCAGTAGGCGGTGTTACCGCTAAGACACTTGGGACTGTCGAGCAGGCCAGTATTGTGCTGCCGGCAGTAGTTTCTTCTGCGCCACAAACCACATCAGATGTACCATTGGTAGCTGCTGCAGTTGATCGAAGCCCGGAACTTCGTACTGCGCTTGAAGCGTGGCAAGCCAATCAGAAAGGTTCTGAGTGGGCATTTTATGTTCATTCTCTGGACGATGACCAGCTTAAAGTCGGTGTTAATGATGACAAGCCTTTCGGACTGGCCAGTATTTATAAATTGTTTTTATTAAAGCCGTTAGCGCAAAAAATTCCAGCTGAAGCGTGGGCGAATACAAATATTACCGAGCGTACATATCAGGCGTGCGTTACGGCGATGTTGAGTGTTTCGGATAATCCTTGTGCAGAAGCGATAGCAAGCAAGTTGGGATGGTCGGCAATCCATCGTCAGAACCGGGCCGATGGTTACAAATCAACTGTGTTCAATCGTTCTGATACGTTGGTAGGCAGCGCAGCGGATACAGGTCTATTACTCGACCGCCTCTATAATAGCGATGGATATGATGCCAAAACCCAGGAAATTGCTTTAGAGGCGATGGGTAGGACAAAGCGCACCGAAGCTGTTCGGGGGGCGTGCCAGGGCTGTACCGTACAAAACAAAACTGGTGACTTTAATGGAGTTCGCCATGATGCTGCAGTCGTGCAAAAGGATGGCAAAAATTACGTCGTGGTCATCTTTTCCAAAGGAGCTCAATGGAAACAACTCAGCGAAGCAGCTAAAATTATTGTTCCGTACCTCTAGCTACTTACTAACGTTGAAGCGAAATTCTACGACATCACCCGGCTTCATTATGTATTCCTTGCCCTCGGCACGGACCTTTCCGGCAGATTTAGCAGCCGTTTCTGAACCTGCAAGTATCAAATCATTGTAGTCAGTTACTTGCGCAGCGATGAAGCCACGCTCAAAATCACCATGGATTACTCCAGCTGCCTGCGGGGCAGTTGAACCTTGGTTGATTGTCCAAGCCCGCACTTCTTTTTCGCCAGCAGTCAGATAGCTTTGTAGTCCTAAGGTTTTATAAGCAGCATGTATAAGCTGCAGAAGCCCTGATTCTTTTACACCATAGCTGTCCAGCATTTCTTTTTGGTCTTGTTCGTCCAGGCTTTGTAATTCATGCTCTAGCTTGGCGCAGACGAATACGCACTGGGCGGGTGCTATAAGTTCAGCTAGCTGATTTTGTTTGGCGATATCGGTGAGACCGGCTTCGTCGACATTAAATACATATATGACAGGTTTAGCTGTAATAAGCTGCAATTCTTTTAGAATTTCTTGGTTATTGCTAATTATATCCGGTGTTGCAAACAGGGGAGTAGCGGTATCAAGAACACTCTTGATTTGTTCAAGGCCTTCGGCCAGTGGCCGCAGCTTTGGATTTGCGCGGGCTTCTTTTTGGATTTGTGGCAAACGACGTTCTACGGTTTGCAAATCAGCCAATACCAACTCGGTATTGATAACCTCAATATCTTTCCCAGGATTGTATTCGGTATCAACATGCGTAACGTTTGGGTCGTCAAAAGCGCGCACCACATGTGCAGTTGCATTCGTCGTACGAATATTAGCCAGAAACTGGCTGCCTAAGCCTTCGCCCTTGCTGGCTCCCGCTACCAAGCCGGCAATATCGATGAACGTCACAGTAGCCGGAATAATCTTCTGGCTTTTATATAGCTCGGCAAGCTTGCCGAGCCGTTCATCCGGA
Organism: Candidatus Saccharimonadota bacterium; assembly: GCA_013815785.1. Lineage (GTDB taxonomy): Bacteria > Patescibacteriota > Saccharimonadia > Saccharimonadales > JACDFO01 > JACDFO01. The sequence goes on from JACDFO010000004.1 coordinate 19,517, forward strand.
ACAGGAACGATCCCGGTATTCGGCTCTATTGTCGCAAATGGATAGTTAGCCGCCAAAATATTATTATTGGTCAACGCATTGAACAGAGTAGACTTACCTACGTTCGGCAGACCAACAATACCTATAGCTAACATGTTAACCAATTTTTCATTTTCATCTGTTAATGATAACACAGAAAGATGACTTACCTTGACAAATACACAGGATATTGCTAAAATATTATATGACTAAGGCCAAATAAGGCCAAATAAAGAATATGGAAAATAATCCTACAGCCACTGGCCAATCACGCGAATTACAATCTAGTTTTAGTAGCGAATATATTGATCTGAGTGTCCCTGGAAATCCCGAGATAGTAGATGGGGAGTATTTTGCACTTCGTCTCTATAATCAACTACCAGACAACAAAGCGTTTGCTGAATTACTTGGCTATGAACTTGAGCGAGACGCTGAAGGATGGAACATTAGTGTACCTTCCGCTGATAAACTAAATGAGTTACGCAGAGAAAAACTAGCTAATACTGAAGCCAATACTGCTGAGTTTATATTGCACGAAGGTGGCAAAATTAGTTCTCAAGAATACTTAACCTATATAGCAAACAATAAAATTCCCATCGCTAGGGAATATATGCACCATGATTATCTCCATGCATTAGGTTTTACTCGTATGACTAAGGAAGTATTTGGTCTCATGCAACAAGCCAGTACCGAAGCTCTGGCGAGCGAGAATGAATATGAAATCGCTAATGTGACCGCACTGATAGATGAGTTAACAGGCCAGGCGGCGTTAACGTCTTTCGGGTTTGAAAGTATTAAAATACCGTCTGAGTTCGTTCGTGCTAAATTTTTTGCCGGCATTAAAAAAGTCCAGATAGAAAAACGACAAATTGCATCGGCTCAGCAATTAAAGTCTCTTTTGCCCGTAGAAGCTAAAGCGGCATAAATCTAAACCCACAATCTTTTCATATCTCGGGTGAATGCTTTTGCTCGCTATGTTCCTTAAGTATTTTGAAGGTGAGGGAATATGGTAGGGTTACAACTTCACTGTGCGTGTACTGAGTGAACTCATATGCTCGTTATTGTAACACCTTAGAGGAAAAGGGAGCGGTACGTTACTATTGACAAAAACATGTATTATGTGTATAATGTAAATTACTTTAATAAACATAAAAAGAGTAAAAATTATGCAAAACAACGAACAAAATTCTAGCAACGAAGTTAACTCAGCGAAATCCGATAAGCGTACGCGTCTAATTCAAAAATTTATTGTTGGTGGCTTGGGTGCTGGTCTAGTAGCTGCGTCTTTTGCCGCAATCGACGGTTTGGGCGGCTCTGATGAAAAAACACCAGCTATTCCTTCTACCACAGAAGTACCGTCAGCACCGAGCTCAACTTCGACAGCTGAGGTAGCCCCATCAACTAGCACAAATATAGAAGTGCCTACCACAATGTCCAGTCCCACGCCTAGTATTAGTGAGAATCCTATAGTTGTTACACGGGATGATGTGGTTACACCTTAATAGCATCAAGCTATTGTTTGTGGCTGTCGACTTAATGAAGTTGCATGGCAGGCAACAATTAAGTTTTTAAGTTACTCTTTAGGTGTTTTTTGCGGTTTTGGGTAACAACGATCAAAGTAAAAGTGCCAACAATAAAAGCGCTTACTAAAAGCGGCCATTCACCGAGCTTTGTGTAAAAAGTTTTATTAGATTCGGGAGTAAACTCAAAATCAATAAAAGCTGTTTTGGTATCTTCCGGCGCGACAATGTATTTACCGTCACCATCTATTACAAAAGCGGAAGCACCCATAGATGCCTGGATATACGTACGATGGTTTGCCACCGCATGAAAACGTGCCATCTGCAGCGACTGGCGAAAATAAGCCCTCGAGCCGCTAAAAATCACGAGCGACGCGCTGTTTGTTAATACTTGGCCGCCGTCGTTAACTAGCTGCCGATATATGTTTCGACCAAGTATGCCAGAGCAGGCGACGGGCGCTATAGTTAAACTTTTAGTACGAATAACTCTTGGTGCGTCGCCCCTATATAGCCTTCGGGTAGTATCAAATGATGTATTAATCGAATTCTGACCGGACAATTTGAAAAAAACCTGCAATATACCAGGCAGGTATTCACCGGTTGGAATAAGCAATTGTTTGGTTTGTGCGTCTATCAGCTCATTCTTATGATCACGTGCTTCGAGTATGCCGTATCGAACGTCTGTTTTTGTAAAATCTGCGGTAACGTCAATGTTAACACCGTCCTCACCCAGCCGCTTGTTAACATATTTATCTACAAATTGCTCATTGCCGGGTAAATGTGCCGCGGAATATTCGGTAAGTACAATGACATCTTTTGGAGTATCTTGTTTGTTTATAATTCCTGTGTTTTCCGAGATGTCTGTTAGGAGACCTTCACGCTGCAATACACTGGCCGCTACCGGTGGTAGTGCGCTGCCGGGTGTCAGTACAAAATAGCTTAAATAACTTGCTAATGTACTGGCCACTAACACGGCTAACAGTGGTTTATAGTGTTTTTTTAGCGCCCAGAGCAATGTGAGGGCAATGCATACAACCAGCATGCTTAAACCGTATATGCCTATCAATCGACTGAGATACCCAAGCGGTGTAGAAATTAATCCCAAACCTAGACTGCCAAAGTTCCAGTAATCACCTATACTCCCACTTGTCGCATATAAAAATATCGAGAAAGCTAGGCTACGCGCCCATTCAACCACCACCCAAGCGCTGGCAAGCACCAACAATGCCCATAAATCAGGTTTCTTGAGGCGGGTCTGGAGTCTATGTATGACAAGTCCGAAAGGCAAGCTAGCCAGAGTAAGCACCATGCTCATAATCAGGGCACAGAGGCCCAAGAAAGTCTTTGCGTATTGAGGATCCAACCCTGCAAGCAGCGTAACATCGGTATCCAGAAACCATATAAGAACTACGAAGTAATAACTAAAGAAAAATAGAACACTGAGTTTAAGGCTTTGTCTAAGATTCAAAGTTTTTTCGGGCATGGTAAATAGCAGTAAAAAAGGGAGCAGTAAAACCGGCAAAAAAAGGGCTGGCAGACCGAAGGAATAAACTCCTCCGACTGCCAGCCCACTAAGCGCAGCAATATAAAACTTGAAATTGCTTACATAGCGCTCCATTGGTTTAGGACTCGACTAGTATACACTCACAAAGCGATGTGTTACGAATGTTCGGCCGTTAGAACCCCGCACCGCCCCTACTCCCAAATATTCCCAAGCGGAATCTAGAAGATTAGCATTGTGCCCAGGACTATTTATGAAAGCCTGCATGAGACCGGCTGAATCATAGCCAACACCGACGTTCTCGCCGAGTTTGTTCCATCTGCTTCCATAGCACTGAGTGCCCGCACCACCTAAATTTGGATCGTGGCTAATTCTACCCGCAGCCACCATCTTACGAGTCCATTCATAGGCTTTGCCGATCATGCACGTATTGCCTACTGCTAGGATACTTTTACCACTGGCCTTTCGATGGTTGTTTATTCGATTGTGTTGATCAGATCCATACGCTGTGTCGTCCTGGCCGACACTGCAACAAGCTGAAGCTTTTGGTGTCAATAGTTCGTCCGCCTGGGTTACTAGACTTTTCTTAGTTCCATTGATTTTGGGTTCACGAGGTTGTTTTATATTGCTACGGTTTTCGCTTTTGGTGGCTTTTGCACAAACTGCTTGAAGTTTTTCTTGAGCTTTTGCAAACTTGGCTGGTTTTTGCGCGCCAGCGTATACAGCAGTGCCTTTTGCACTTTCTGCTCCACCAACGACAAATCCTTCGAATTGAATCAATGCGTCCTTATTGCCTACAGTGATTTCATCCGCCAATGAAGTGACTTCGGTAGCCACGATATCCTGATGAAGCTTCTCGACTTCCTTTTTACTCAACATGCCGGTGGTCACTGTCGTAGTGTTGCTGGAACCTGGGTCACAGACAAGTGTACCGTCGGCTTGCACATAAGTTACTGCCGGATACATCTCATATGCAGTATTTCCATTTTCATCCTGGCTAATATTAGTCGGCTTTAGGTCAATGTAACCGACGACAATATCATCGGAATATGTAGGTAGGTCCGGCTTGGCGCCAATTTGAAACAGCGCAAAAACGCCGACTGCCGCAAAGGCTAGCACGAACAGTGCCAGCCGTGAATTGCGCAAGCCGGCAAACGGCAAGTTAGTATTTGTTGATTTTTTGGATTTTGAAACCGCTGTTCGTTTTTTTGAAGACCCGGCTGTTTTAGCCATAAGATCGCTCCCTTTAGAATTACTAATGTTACGCTTATGCTAGTCTACCTTTTGTATTTTGTAAAGAGATACTTCTAAACCACTCGTCCAGTCCAATAGTGCTTTATGTAGCACTCGTCAAAGTTCGGTGGTTGTTCTACGATAAAAGTTTTGCGAAAAGCGGTGTTGAATGGTATTGATGCGTCCGGTTAGTGCCGATACTAAGTGAGCGGTAGGTAACTATTGACAAAAATACAGATTATGTGTATAATGTTAATTACATTATTACATTATTAAAATTAAAAATAAATAAAGTAAAAATCAATGCAAAACAACGAACAAATTCCTACAAACGAGGTCAACCTAACCAAATCCGATAAGCGTACGCGTCTAGCTCAAAAAGTCGTTCTTGGTGGCCTGGCTGCCGGCCTGGCAGCAGCATCTTTTGCGGCAGTCAACGGCTTGGGCGGCTCTGATGAAAAAACACCAGCTGGTACTTCTACCACAGAAGTACCTACAACTGATACAAGCGCCTCTGTTAATATCAGCGAAAACCCTACTCTCATTACTCCAGAAAATTCGGGTACATCTCAGCCCGAAGCCAAAGTTAGCGAAAACCCGGTATTAATAACCCCCGAAGATACCAGCACAATTAATTAACCATAATCCTGCAGACCGGTTTTAGTAGGAATTATGCTAAGCCTAAGTTTATCTTCCAACTCAAGCTCTGAGTGGATAAGGCTGTTTTGTAATTGACTTGGGATGCTTCATAGATTAATTAATAATTTTTTGTAGTAGTAGAGGTCAGCTGTATCGACGATTTTTAGTACGCGTTTTAAAATTTCTTCCAACTGAAATTATGATTAAGAGTGAACTCAGTATAAGTGGCCATTCACCGTAATTTGTGTAGAACGTTTTTTTGTCCGTGGCGGCGAAATTAAAATCTATGAACTTGTCTTCTACATTTCCTGGTTTTACTATGTAATTTCCATTATCATCAATTACAAAAGCCGGTGCTCCTTTCGACGCCTGTATATATGTGCGATTATTGGCGATAGCATGAAATCGTGCCATCTGGAGCGATTGTTTAAAGTAAGACTTAGAGCCGTTAAACACTACCAAAGAAGCGCTGTTGGTAAGCACTTGGCCGCCATCATTAACTAGCTGTCTGTAAATGTTTCTGCCTAATATACCCGAGCAGGCAACCGGGGCAATAACCAGGTCTTTCGTCTTAAATACTGCCGGGTCAGTACCTTTTAGAAGTTGTCTGGTCTCAGCATATTCGGTATTGAGTTCGTTCTTACCGATTAGTTTGAAAAAATTAGTCAAAATATAGGGCATATATTCTCCCGTTGGTATAAGAAGTTTTTTGGTCTGTGTTGCGACTATTTCTTTTTGATCGTTTCTAAATATAAGCGTGCCGTATCTGTTATTTTGATTCAGCCAATCCGCTTCTACCGTTATGCCTACACCATTCGGGGCTAAACGGTTATCGATATAATCCTGGGCGTACTGGGTATACCCAAGTTCAAAAAAATCTGAGTATTCTGGTAATACGATGATATCTTTTGCCTCTGTAGAAAAATTATCTATGATAAAGTTAGTACCTGATTTTGGTACGCTATCTCTTTGTTGCAGTACGCTCGCGCTACGCTGGTTACTTGGTTGTGAATTTAGGTTAATCTGCCAAATCACAGAAAAAAAGATTACAAGTCCTAAAACAGAAAGCGTGTGGAGAGTATACCGACTGTTGGCTTTGGTAAAATAATTATACAAAATTACAGATAATATAACTGTAATAAAAGTAAGTCCATACATGCCAACTACTGGTGCCATAATCTTAGCCGGTGTATCCATAAGTTCCAGTCCTAGGCTACCGAAATTCCAATAATCACCAACACTACCCTGGTTTCCATATAAAAATACTGAAAATAATATGCTTCTTAACCATTCACACACGACCCAAGCTGCAGGCAATAATACAAGGCGTGCGGTAGGTTTACGGAAAGCACTTGCATAAGCAACGTAGGCTATAGGCAACATTGCAAGACTGAGAACAATAGCCATAATGGCTAAGCACGTACCCAAAGCAATAGTGGTGATGCGCGGGCTGACGTCTATCAATCCCGGCAAGTTTGCATCTAGAAACCAGACGAATACTGTTGCATGAAACGGAATGAAGAACAGGGCACACGATGATATGTAGCGGCGAAGGGTACTTCTATTATCCGGCTTATAGAGGAGTGCGATAAAGGGAAGCAGTAATAGTGGTTGCAACCAAGCGGATAGGTTGAATGAAAAAACACTACCAACCGCTACTCCACTAACAACTAGTATTAGCTTAGAGTAGCGGTCTAGCAGCCTAGTTGCAGCATCATGCTGCTTGCTTGTTTGAGGCAACGCAGATTACCTATTATGGCCAGTTGGCAAAAACTTGTGTCGAGTAAATATAGTTGTTCTTCTGGTTTCGGTACGCTGCGGATCCCGTTCGTGTGTGTGTTCTATGGTCGAGGTTCGCACGATGTCCGGAACTATTTACGTATGCATTAAAGATTGCTTGCGAATTGTTGTTAGGGTCTTGGCTGCAATTTTCTCCAACTGAGCGCCAGTTATTGCTTGTTGCACCTTCTTTGTTGCAAACATACAAGAACTCGTTTACCAAATTACTGTTGTGGTACAACTTGTTTTGCTCAGCCTGTCGTTTTGCCTGTAGGTTTGCTAGTTCATTCATACAACCTCTTCTTTGGTACTGGTATATACCAAGCGAAGCGCGTCGCTGGTTGGTCAGGTTAAATATATTCGTAGCGTAGTTACTTTCTACACTAACAGGGTCTGGAGGTTGAGCGGCTACTTTAGGTACAAGCACCTCACTAAAACGCTGTAAGACTGATTGAGTGCTTGCAGCTGCCGTAGGTAATCTGAATTCTTTAGTTTTGCCACGTTGTTCACGGGTTGTTGCTTTTTCGCACCTACTGAGAATCTTAGCCTGCATTTTGGCTAGTTTATCAGGTTTGGCTGCACCAGCATGGACGGAAAAGGCGTTAGATTTGCCGTCGCCGTTAATAACGAAACCTTCGTGGGTGCTGATCAGGGCTTCCTGGCCGGCTACTCCTGTTTCGTTTGGCAGACCTTCTAGTTTCAGATCTCTGATTTCTTGATGCAGGTTCTTTACTTCACCTAAGCCAAGCTGTCCGGTTTGCACAAATCCTTCCTGGTTACCATCATCACAGAGCAGTGTACCGTCCCCTAATACTAAGTAAGACGCGGTGTAAGATTCGTACACTGCCGAGCCGCCTTCAGCTTGTGTAATCAAAGTTGGCTTAGAATCGTAATATGCAGCGACAACTTCATCGGGACCTGCAAGTAGAGCCGGCTTTGCGCTGGCTTGAAGAAGTAAGAACACGCCGACGACGGCAAAACTAACAGCAAACAGCAATGTACGCGGATTGCGTAAATCTGTTGCAGGAAACTGTACTTTTTTTGTTGATTTTATTGTTTTCTTCGAAGTTGTTGCTCGTTTTTTTGGAGTCTTGGCCGATGTAGCCATAAAAACATCCCCCTATTAATAAGTATTACCCTTATGCTAAACCCACTAATGTAATTTGTAAAGTTAATACGTGTTAGTGACGGACTAGACATCAAAGTCGTTGCCGTTTGGTGTCTTAAATTGGGTACTTGGCATCTTCTAAAAGCAAAAGTGCTGCGGTGGTGCGGAATAATTAAAGATGTTGCCAGGGAAGAGCGCTCATTGCCTAAGCAAAACTTTTGGGTTGACAATTATACAATAATTTGCTATAATATACAACCTACAGTTACGTTGAAACATCAGTCTCCGTCTGTAGTACATTGACATGTCAGATTGTTAGTTTGTATTTTAGTATGTCCATACGATGGAATACGGATATAGCGCTTATATAGCATATATGAGCGGTTGTATCCGTATTCCAAATTGGATTCGGTGCAGGCCAGAAGCCGAAGAATCACATGAGGAGCTTTTCATGAGTTACTTTTTCAAAGTGATCGTGGCTCTTGCCGCGGCACTAGTCAGCACCATTGCCTTCATGGCACCGGTTGCTGCTCAGGAAGTGTCTGACTATGACGCGACCCTCGAGGTCACGTGCAACGCCGACAACATCATCGTTGTCGTCACCGCCATCAACGGCACTGACGAGGACGTGTTTGTTGCCGTCAGTACAACCCCCAACAAGGGAGCAGGTGGCCTAGTGGTTGCGAATTCTTCAGAGGCCTACAGCTTCGAGAACCAAGCAGCCAGTGGAGCGGCAGTGGTTGAGTTCAGCGAGTTCGAGGACCCGGATGCCGGTTCGTCGTTCAGCACGCTGAGGCTTCCGTGGGAATGTGAAGAGGAAGTTCCTCCCACGACAGCACCCCCGGTGGTTTCCACGCCGCATGCACCTCTGATGCCTCCGACTGAAGTTGTCACACCCGTCGCACCACTCTCCCGCACCACATCAGTCCGTGGAGCGATTATCACCAGCCAAGCCAGTGAGCTTCCGCGAACGGGAAGTTCAAACACTGTGCTTGGCGTAGTCGCTATCGCACTCATCGGTGCCGGCATTTGCCTTACGGAAAGCGCCAAGCATCGCCAACTGCGACAGAACTAGATGGTCATGAAGCCAAAGGGAAGTGAGCATATGCTCTTAAAGTTTTCTGCCACAAGCAGAGACGCTTCCCCCGGCTTTGGCCACAAATACGATCGTATCCACCCGGATACGCCCAATCTGACATGTCATACAACCATAAAGCTTTTGAGGTAATGTTCTCACTAATATTCCCAACTAAGGTTTTGTAGACACTATGAATTGCATTATGTAAGAAGTATGATATTGACATATTTTCTGACTATACAAATTTTATCAAATCTCAGCGAGTAGCATATTAATCACGAACATTTCCCGGCATAGTAGCACTGTGTTATATTTTAAGGATAAGCTTTAAAAGAATAAGAAGATTTCAAGCATGATGCTGAAGTGGCCCAAACGTAAAAAAGAGACTAACGAAGTCTCGCACGCGGACGTGAACACTAGCCTGGTCAATAAAATTTCTGGTGCGGGTGTCGTGCGACCAAGAAACGGACTACAACTGCGTAAAGCCTTAGTCTTCGTAATCTTACTTAGCTCACTAGTAGGAGTCTTTTTTTACTTAAGTAGTAAAAGTACAGACAATAAAGCTACTGTCTACCAACCTGACATCCAGCTGCTGAATGACGCTGAATATAGAAGCTCAATGCAGAATATAAAGCAGAAAGTAGAAGCTAAAGATATAGATGCAGCCAAAGGTCTCTATGACGAAGCTGTAAAAAAATATGACGTCGGGGGTCAACCTAACATCGATCTCTTATTTGCGAAGTATCAAATTGCTTCGATTTTGCAACCCATACCAGATAATAAATCACAAAGGGAGGCCATCGCTGAAATATGGACTGTTGCTAGCGAAGTGCCTGAACCACGTTCTTATTTCGGGATTACGGCAGAACAAATAATTGACATCCAGATAGGGCTAAATAATACACCGGGCTTACCAGCCGGAGGGGTGGGGGAATGAATAGACTCCCTAAGTTAGTCAGAGTGTTCTTTATCGGCGCAGGTTTGGCAATGATATTGACCCTACTACAAAGTCCCCAAAAAGCCAGCGCCAATACGCTGCCGAGTACTTACGATGTTCCGATGATTCCTTGTGGGGACGGCACGTTTACTCGATATGTAAACTATATAACTTCGCCCGATCTAGTCGATGAAGGCGGCGGAAATTTTAGTGTTGCAACGGCCATCAACCAGATCACATTCAATACCTATGCAGCCTCAAACTACGCGTGTCCTACAGTTAACCCTGCTACCCGTGGTCCTGCATATCTGCATCACGAAGACTTCATATTTAATGGATCGCAAACAATTTCTGGGGGAGCGGCTTCCGCAAATAGTACCTGGGGTTATCGAGGTAGTTCGGGGTGGCAATTTACTAGGTCGTTCACTGTTACTCTTAACCCCGGAGTCAACACGCTAAATCTCCGACTTGCGGGTGATACTTGCACAGCGGTTAACAGTAATCCATGCTCCAATTATCCAATCACAGGTATATCGAACAACGTAGTACGTATTACCTTCAATCAGGACAGAGCTTCTTGCACTATTACCGCACCTAACACCCTAAGCCCAGGCCAATCTTTTAGCGCATCTTTTACAGCAACGAACGCTGGTGGTGTTGTTTGGTCGGTGCATCCCACCAATACCAACCGCTGGCGGTTGGGTAAGTCAAACCCGCGTACGTTCCCAGCAAACAATGGTACGTGGGGAACGACAAGGGTTGAAATACCCGGCTATCCGGGTTTAGGGCTTGTGGTTTATCCTGGTCAAACATCGCCCAGTAGTTCATCAACCCCAACCACGTTTACTCAAAGCTTTACCGCGCCCACGACCCCAGGTACCTATAATTTTGACTGGGAAGTGGTCAGGGAGAATGTTTACTGGGTTGGTAGTCCCTGTAGTAAATCTATTATCGTAGCTACCGCGACTCCAACATTGTCATGCAACGGAACTCCAAACAGCGTGGCAATCAATACCAATGTAACTTTTAGTGTAGACAGTACTTCAACTGCGACAGGCCCGGTAGCATGGGGTGGTATGCTAGGGGCTAATTCCAGTCCGGGAACAGGCACATCGTTTATAACAACATATCCAACAACTGGAACAAAAACAGTCGACGTAACACGGCAAGGTGTTCCTGATAGTTGTAGCGTTAATGTCACAGCTACACCCCCAACATCTGGCGGGCTCCGGAGGCTTGGTCCATGGGACTCTATAACAAACTTGCCACCGGTACTGTAGCTACATGCGAGGGTATGGTTAAGCCCAGCGTGTATGTCATGTTCTGGTGAACAGAATACATTAAATATAATTCAGCCTTATATGCACGACCCAATGACTATAGATGTGGCATCCTAAGTTTGATATACTTTCCGAGTAAGCTAAAAGCGTAAGTGTTAAAGAGACAATGTTTTTAAAGAAAAAATCAAATCCCGCGCCACCGGCAAAAACCACCGGCGATACTGCTCCGCAGGTGACGGCTAGCCTAATGTTTTCTCGGCCTTCCAAAAACCCCTTTAATTTTATAAAGCAGCACACCAAACTGGTGTTGTTTATACTGATCGGTGTACTGCTGCTAGCTGGTGGTACGCAGTACTTTATGAATCGAGACGTATACATGATAGTTGCAGGCCGGGTCATAACTAAAAGCCAATTTAACGAAGCCAAGAAAGCAAATGAAAATTATATAAATGCGGTTGGCGGCTTGGAACAAGGATCGACGGAAGATCCTAACTTTGTTAGGAACCAGCTTATATTTATGGCGGCTTTAGAAAACGAGGCAGCAAAAGCAGGTATAACAGTTTCACAAGAAGAAGTCGATACTTCGCTAGCACAACTGGCGGCTAGTTTGCCAAAGGAATACAAGCCAAACGAGGAAGGTAGTCCAAGCATTGACCCGGCAAGTAGAGTGCGCAGTTACCAGAAGGATATTTACGCATGGAGCCCAGCCTACAGTAACGATAAACAAAAAAGCATATTATTGCAGACCAGGTTAAAGACTAAACTTTTGAACCAAATCGACGTTCTCCAAGTAAGCTTGGTACTAAATCCTAGTTCCGGGCTTGATGCCCAATCAGGCAAAGGCTACCTCCAGGGAAGAATCAGTTCCTTACTGAAAGAGCAAAATGGTACATATGCAGATTTGGTAACCGTTCTTAGGGGTAATAATCAAAACTTAAACGTTGAATTTCTTCCCGATGTAGCTAATATAACCAAGTACCCGGACTTATCTGCCAAAGCCGGGGAAGTTATTGGCAACCTGACTTCTCCCGGCCAAATCAGCGCAGCAGTGCAGACCGAAGAAAACGTTTTGCAAATATATCGGCTGGAAGCCTCATCACAAGGTGATTACGACTCGTGGGAGAGCCTTGTAGGTGCTTATGCGAGTAAGGCACACATAATAACTTCGTGGTTTGATTGGAAAAGGTTTACGATATGAACGCACGTCTAGTTAATAGCAGCACCTCGCTGTTTCATCGCGTGAAGTCCAGTATGTATCTCATCCTAATTCTAGTGGCTGTAGGTATGGTAGCAAACGTTTTGGTATCGCCACCAAAGACAGTTGAAGCTGTTACTGGTGGGCCAGCATGCAGTACTTGGGCAGCTTCTTTTTATGGAATTGACGATACGGCAACTATAGCTGCCGGCCAAAACCCGTATGGTAATCCAGGTATTGGATACACCGGCCCGAGCAGAAAGCAAATACAATTATCTGCCTCGACATATGTGTCGACTTCTCTATCAACCTGCGCACAACCAAGGCCCATGCCGGCAGTAATAACTACGAATAATTGTGCGGCAGGAAGCAGTTCTTGCCCGATAGCACCTCAACAGTTTGGTGGCTCAACAGATGCTGATAAAATATCTATGTATCCACCTTCTACTGTGGTTAATGGCGGAATAACATTGACATATATTGGCACGTCGTATGAAGCGGGAACTGCGGGATACGCAAAACTTACAAATGGCAGGAATTTTCCTTCTAACGCTCAGGTAGGAAGCCTAAACACTGGATTCAGACTAATTTTTCACTATGTAAACTGTTCAGACCCATCAGCTGCTTCCTACTGTCCAGCACCTCCACCTCCACCACCTCCACCT
>JACDFO010000035.1 GCA_013815785.1 Candidatus Saccharimonadota bacterium
GATCTGTTTCGATACTCTTATACCGCACAAAATCGCTTGTAGGAGTGCCTAAACTCTCTGTTACGACCTTGGCACTTGCTAGGCCAGTTTGTGACAAGTTGGTCACGCCTTGCACCGTATGGTTATCCCCTGTCAGCAAACGCACGCGCTGATCAAGTGTTTGTGATTCATCAGCTTGAACGATTTCTTTAGTAACACTGCCCGTGCGCAATGAATTCTCGAGCATAGCCTGAAACACATTGCGTGGATCGCTATAAATATTCCTATACCAAACTGTTAAACCAGCAAAAATTAAGAGAATTAATAAAGCTGACCAAATGAGTAGTTTGCGGTTTGCGCGAATAAGAGTTGTAATCATTTAAGTATTGTAACAGTTAATTAAAAAGGCTGGAAAAAATCAGTGGTTTTGGTGGAGATACAGGACAGCGGATTACATCCTTTTCCTCTCAGCCATGCTCGAAGCAAGCTTCTGCGCGTGACTTCACTACACCAAACCCTGCCCTACGGGCAAACAGGGTTTAAGTCTCATAAATTCAGCCAATTTAATAGTCCACCGTATAGTGGACTATTAAATTGGTGGAGATACAGGGACTCAAACCCTGGACCTCTGCTATGCCATAGCAGCGCTCTAATCAACTGAGCTATATCCCCTTACAGGTATCAAAGTATACCATAATTTCAATCTGTTTTTGGCAGGTAAGCGTCGAAGGCTTCTAGAAATTGGCGTTTTTTAGTTCCCGGTTTGTATTTCAGTTTACTTGTACCTTCGTAAATCTTTTTTACCTCCGCATCCCAAGCTGGACGCAAGATACCAGTGAAATTATCTTTTTTATCATGTGTCGTGGCTTCGGCAGGTACCACCCTACCAATTTCTTTGGTGACACTAGTAGCCAGCGGTGAGGGCGTTTTATCCTGAAATAAGTGAAGGTAAAAATCGCGAGCTGCTTGAACAGAAACGGTGTGTTTTAGTGCTTCACGCTGTTGATCTTGTAATAAATCTAGTTCGCCTTGCCCCATCCTAACCTCACCAAGCATGCGACTACCCAATGCAGCGATTATTTCAGTAAAATCCTCTTTAGGCATCTCGCCTACTAAATAAAACCTAACTTTTGGTTCGCTTTCACTCATACTAGCCTCCACCAACTATTTTACACCTACAAAGCAAATACTCCCCAGCCGTGGACTTCAGGCAATACTACGGTTTTAAGGTTGTATATTTTGGTTTCGTAGAATATGCTTCAACAATATCGGAGTTCACAATTTCATAAAAGTGTTTCTGAGGCTAATGATGCCCTATACTCTAAAATTGCAATAGCTTAAGCATTTCCGTCTCTGTAATTTGGTTTGTGCCGAGTTTTGTGGCTTTACTAAGCTTGCTGGCGCCGACGTTGGCCCCTACTACCAAATAATCCGTGTCCTTACCGAGTGATGACTGGAAGGTACCGCCAAGGGCGCGGATTTTTTCGGCTGCAATATCGCGGCCCATTGTTTGCAAAGAGCCGGTGATGACAAACTTTTTGCCACTCAGTTTTCCGCCAACAGTTTTTACTTCCAACGGCCAGACGCCCAGGCGACGAAATTTTGCTAATAATTCTTGGTTATCGCGCTCGTCGAACCAAAGCAATATCGACTCTGCCACGACGTCGCCAATACCATTCACAGTGCGCAATTCGTCCAGACTTGCACTTCCCACAGAATCTAACCGTTTGAAATGATTGGCAAGGTCGATAGCCGTCTGTGTGCCGACATGCCGAATGCCAAGCGCATATATAAAACGCGCAAGGGGGGGAGGTATGGTCTTTTGTACGCCAGCTATCAGTTTCTCAGAAGAAATGTCAGCAAAACGATCTAGCGCCTCTACTTGTGCTTTCGTTAATGTGTATATGTCAGCCAAATCTTTTACTAGCCCTGCTTCTACAAGTGCAGATACATTCTTTTCGCCTAAGGTGTCGATATCAAGTGCGCCTTTACTGGCAAAGTGCTGCACAGACCGCTTTAGCAGTAGCGGACCAGATGCGCCTTTTACTCGGTAAACGGCCTCGCCCGTGGGCCGTATAAACTCCATATCGGGATATTGAAGTTTCAACTCTGTTTCCATATGGAAACGTTTGACTCCCGATGGACGGAGTTCCAAAACAACACGATCAATTTGCGGAATAATATCACCAGCCTTGAAAATAACTACCGTATCGCCCCGGCGGATATCTTTGCGTTCAATTTCGTCGGCATTATGCAAACTGGCGTGCTGTACCGTCGTACCAGCCACTACAACTGGGTCAAACAACGCCACAGGTGTCGCAGCTCCGGTACGGCCAATACTGATAACGATGTCTTTTAATGTAGTGGT
Source organism: Candidatus Saccharimonadota bacterium (assembly GCA_013815785.1). Taxonomy (GTDB): domain Bacteria; phylum Patescibacteriota; class Saccharimonadia; order Saccharimonadales; family JACDFO01; genus JACDFO01. The sequence continues at coordinate 2,348 of JACDFO010000035.1, forward strand.
CGCTTCTTCGGCCGGGTACTTGTATGCCACTGCCGCTCGCGGATTTTTGCCAACAACCCCTAGCTCTGCATATAGTTTGCGGTCGTTAAGCTTAACTACCAGCCCGTCAGTGTTAAAAGGAAGATCATGACGATTAGTTTCCCAGTGGTCTACAAAATTCATAACTTCGTCGATACTCGTAAAGACATCAGCCGGACTAATAGCAGTGATTCCTAGCGACTGTAAGCATTCTGCGCCACTGCTAAAAGTTGTCACTTCCGTCGGATTGTTACGGATAATGTCGTAGGCTCTAAACTGCAAGGGTCTGGCAGCAACGAGCTTAGGGTCTAATTGACGAATGGTACCAGCCGCTAAGTTACGCGGGTTTGCAAACACAGGCAGCCCATCCAATTCGCGCTGTTTATTCAAAGCTTCAAAATCAGTTTTTAGCATAACAATTTCACCTCGCACTTCGGTTCTGCCATTCAGAAATCGACTATTCTTGCCGTTGTTTCGCAAACTCAGTGGTACAGATTTTATAGTGCGAACATTAGTCGTTACGTCTTCCCCAACAAAACCATCACCCCGAGTAATAGCACGCTCTAAAACGCCATTTTGGTAAATCAAGGCGCAGGCCAGACCATCCATCTTTAGATTGGCGTAAAACTCATGCGTACGACCAGGTGCAAGCTTATCCGTACGCTTAATCCAAGCCTCGACATCTTCTCTATTAAAAACGTCGTTCAGACTAAGCATGCGCGAAGAATGAGTAACTTTTTTGAATCCAGCGAGTGGTTTGGCACCAACCCGCTGCGTTGGCGAATCTGGTGAAATCAAAGAAGGATTAGATTCTTCGAGCTGTTTAAGTTCACGCATCAGACCATCATAAACTGCATCGCTGACGCTGGGATTGTCCATTAAGTGATATTCGTAGGAATACGTATTGAGTAATTGCTTGAGTTCTTGGTATCTTTTTGTCACAACAGTTCCCTGTACAAGCTGTAAATGTAGCTATGGCTGACAGCTAACGCAAACATACTGAGCGCAAAAAAGACCCATTCAGTCAAAGGGGTTAAGAATAAAATAATCGGCAGAACAATCACAGCACCTATTACCAGTAATACTAACGGCAAAAACAAAACTTTTCGAAGTATTTCCCAGCGCCTATAGCGCACTAAGTCGCGAGTTGATCGCAGAGCTCTCATAGGTCTCATATCTGGTAAGGTAGAAACGTATAAGGCAAATACCGAGGAGCTGACTAAATAAATGCTCAGTAAAGCTAACGAAAAGCTCAGCGTGGACCAAAGAATTTGCTCGAGAGTTGTCACGGCTAAGCCAGATATAACCGTGATGTTAAATAACCAACTTGCGGCAACTAATGGCAAAAACTGTACGCCAATTACTAGCAACACGGCTAAAAACGGAATAAGAGGATACATACCCCTGTAAAAAGCCTCTCGGGTATGAACAGTATTGCCAGCGTGGGTTTGGCGCAACGCCCAGATAAGTGCTAGGCTTACGAGCACTAACAGTATTGATTGATAGGTTCCTGCGATGTCACTGCTGACACCAGAGGCGTTACCAATTAAAAAGCCAAATATAGCCAAACCCGTAGTTAGCTGGCCTGATGCCCCAGTAAGTGTTTCCTGCAGGGTTTGTTTTAGTTCGGGAATGTTGTTGCTTACACTTAAACCCTTTACTAGGATTATCGTAAGCACCAAATACACAGCAGTAATGCCAATAAATGACTTACGATATTTCCAAAGGTGCCCTAGGCTTGATCTGAACAGTATTCGAGCTTTTGGTAAACTTTGTTTTTGAGGTTTTAAGCGCTTGCTTATTCGAAAGGAGCGGTAGGTTGGTGCTTCTATACGCCGGGCGGGCGGCGTTTTAGCTGTAGGCTTCTGGGTTTTTTTTGTTTTGGCAGAACTGGCCATAGTACTTACGCGCTTCGTCCCATTTCTTGCAAGCGAGCGATACGATCTTCGATTGGTGGGTGCGTACTAAAAAGTTTAGATAAAACACCTTTCTTGAGAGGATTAGCAAAAAATAAATGTGCGGTAGAAGCATTTTGGCGCTTCAGTGTACTTCCGGATTTGCCTATTTTAGCTAGCGCGCTGGCTAATCCTTCAGGGTAACGTGTGGTCATCGCGCCCGTAGCATCCGCCAAATATTCGCGCCGTCGTGAAATTGCTAATTGTATAAATGTGGCTATTAATGGTGCCAGAATGGCAGCCACAATGCCAAGCACAAAGAAAATACTACTGCCGCTATCATCATCGTCACCACCACGGAACCAGGTTAAACGTAACAGAATATCAGCCATGATAGATATAACTGCCACTAACGCAAACGCAATCATAGAAACGCGAATATCATAATTTTTAACATGTCCCAGCTCATGAGCCATCACTCCTTGCAGTTCAGAATCGTCTAACATATCTAGTATCCCTGTTGTAGCAGCTACGATAGCGTGGTTTGGGTCACGACCAGTCGCAAACGCGTTTGGGGCCGGATCATCGATGACATATACCTTAGGCATCGGCATTCCGTTGGTTATACTCAAATTCTCGACGATACGCCATAATCTTGGGTTGTCGCTTTTTTTAATCTCATGGGCGCCATTCATAGCCACGGCTAGTTTTGAACTAGCAAAATAACTGATCAGCACATATACTAAAGCACCTATCAGGACATAGGGTGTAATCAAAGGTTGGTCATAAATCTGGCCGAACAACCAGCCAAAGCCAGCCACCAGCACCACGAAGACAAACATCATGAGTGCTGTCTTGCGTTTATTGGCCGCAATCGCACTATACATTTATCAGCTCCGTTTTAAAATTTAACTTCAGTTGGCTTTTGAATAGTAGCATTTTCTGCTTCTTCTACTTCAAAGAATTCACGTACTTTAAAGCCAAGCATATTTGCAAAAATATTGGTTGGAAACGTTTTGATTTTGATGTTTAAGTCGCGTGCTGAACCATTATAAAATCGGCGTGATGCCTGGATTTTATCTTCGGTATCTACTAATTCTTCCTGGAGTTGCAGGAAGTTTGTGTTGGCCTTTAGGTCTGGATTGCTTTCTGCGACCGCAAACACACTCTTAAGAGCGCCTGTCAGCATGTTTTCTGCCTCAGCTGCAGCTTTGACAGAACCACCGTTAACGGTACCTGCGCGCTCGGCTGCAATTCTTTCAAGTGTTTCGGCTTCGTGTTTAGCGTAGCCTTTTACGGTACTCACTAAGTTAGGTATCAGATCAAAACGACGCTTTAGCTGTACGGTGATGTCGCTCCATGCCTCATCTACGCGAACATTTAAGCGCACCAAACTGTTATACATTGCAATGAAAGCAAGTACTAGTACTCCAAGAACAACCAGAATTATTACAAATGTCATGTCGGTCATATCCCCTTTATTTATATGTACCTTTATTATAGCATTGGAGGAGTAAAAAAACACCGTTTTACCGATGTTTTTATATTGGTGGGCGAGGTGGGACTTGAACCCACAAGACTTATTCAGTCAACAGATTTTAAGTCTGTCGCGTATACCAATTCCGCCACTCGCCCAAATTTGGTAACCCTATATTTTTACCATGATGATTGTTTAATTCATAGAGCTGACGGCAACAGGGGAAACTGGTACAATGAGCTAGATCAAAATTTTAAATCAATCCGCTAGAGGCGGATGTTTAGAATTTTGAGAGGAGAAACATAATCGTAGACCAAAGCTTTTGCCGATTAGCAAAACGAGGTAGCGACGTAAGTTTCGACAAGGCGCGTTGGCCGAGAAGTTTAGGTACAGCTCTGCAAAAGCTGGTAGACGGGAGCGTTACCCGTACGCGCCTCCATTATTTTGAATTTTCACAAAAGTTTTATATTCAAATCAAAATACACGTTGATAAGGCAGCGTTGTCATCGTTCCATTCCTCGTATCAATGTCCTTGATTTCAAACACGGGCAATTCCCAGCCGACCATAGCTAAAGCGATTTTGCCACTGTGTTGATATATTTTATTCTCTCGCTGTAATCCTACTATTTCCCATGGATGAGCATCTACGTCCAATGCCAAGGCGGCTATACGTACTCGCCCCTTCGCTTCTTCAGTTAAAATTATCAACCCCTCACCAACTATTTCACCGTTATGCGAGACTCGATCCTTAGAAGCTGGTGCAATCACGAGACGATTACCTTCAAGTCTGCCCAATGCCAAGTCATATACACCGAACTCGTGTTCGCCAAGCGGAAACAAGCCTGCTTGTTTGCTATATGGCATACGCCCACTGGCAATCTCTACTCCAGGAGAAGTAGGTTCAGGAAACTTTACAGTATCAGGATCTGGCGCTAGACCCTTCTCGGCCGCTACTGGGTATGGAAAATATGGCCGTTCAGGTGTAGGTCCTTCGAAATGTATAAAAGACTCTAAATTACTCATTTTCCTCCTTTTTTAAGCTTATATAGTCACTATGCTCGTTTGACATAAACAGTAGCTAAGTAAAACACTTATCTTGCAAACACGCGATAATAATCTTCCTTGACAGGTGCATGTCTAAGTTCAATTAAGCATGTGCGGGAGCTCCGTATGGCTATTGTGGCGGTGCTTGAATATAATATCAACAGGTGAGCTGGGAAGTCTGGTCAGCACTTACTATTTAATGCAAGGACTTCTGTGAAAGAAAAAGTAAAGAACTTAGCCCTCAAGCTACACCCAAAACGAGTAGCAACACTCTTCGATACTTTCTTGAAAGATGAGTCAATCGGTGGAAAGTTAATTCTTGTAGCTGCCTTGCTCTCATTAATTGTAGTAAACTCTCCACTCCGTGATGAATTTAATCACTTCTGGCATTTACCGTTATCAATTGGTTTAGGCAGCTGGAGCTTGTCCCTTGATTTGAGGCACTGGGTAAATGAAGGTCTGATGGCTTTCTTTTTCTTGGTTGTAGGACTCGAAATCAAAAGAGAACTGGTAAAGGGAGAATTAAAAAATAAGAAAACTGCTATCTTGCCAATAGGTGCAGCAATTGGCGGGATGATAATACCCGCTCTCATATATCTAATCTTCAACATAAACTCGGGAGCCATTCAGGGCTGGGGTATCCCTATTGCAACGGATATAGCATTTGCCGTAGCTGTATTATCACTATTAAGTAATCGTGTACCGGTATCACTGAAGATATTCTTACTCACTCTTGCTATAGCCGATGACATAGGTGCTATTTTCGTGATTGCCCTGTTCTATGCGGAAATCATAAATTACTGGTATTTAGGAGCTTCGTTCTTAGTAGCTACTCTTACTTTCCTATTTAGAAAGCAGCTCACATACAGGCTGTTTATAGTCTGTATGCTCGGAATACTATTATGGATAACGACTCATCTTTCTGGTATACACGCAAGTATTGTCGGTGCTGTGCTGGGCTTCTTAGCCCCAGTTGCTAAATCTAGTAAGATGGCTGTTTCGGAGAAGGTAGAAAAGGCTTTACTACCAATAACAACCTTTTTCATACTGCCAGTTTTCGCTTTTGCAAATGCAGGTTTCACGCTAAGTGCTAGTGCCTTAACAACCAATCAATCAATTTTATGGGGTGTAATTTTCGGTCTAGTTCTTGGAAAAGTTATTGGTATTACATTGGCTTCTTGGCTACTTGTTAAGTTACGTGTTGCTCAATTGCCCGTTGGTGTTGTGTGGAAACATATAATTGGAATTGGTTTTATAGCAGGTATTGGTTTTACTGTTTCAATTTTTATTACTGAACTTGCTTTTTCAGACAACGATTCTTTTGTAAATACTGCAAAGATAGGAATATTTATCGCGTCTGGCGCAAGTGCTTTGCTAGGCTATATAATTTTGCGTTCAATACCTTTTAGTCGGGACAATCAATAAACTTCTTAAGACCTTTTGGTGCAATACCTGGAAACAATTTTACACGAATTAAGGGTTGAGATAAAGAGATGGAGGATTATATTAGCAGTACCCTATCAAGAGTACTTACTAAGCAAGTAGGAGGCGGGAGTCACACAATAGACAATAGATTAACAATGCCTGCTACCATGCTAGCTGTTTCTCTCGGGAGCTGTTCTTCTATTTGAGCTAATCTTCTCGCCAATGATTAGATCAATGGCTATTCTGGTATCTTGTGATTTTCTTTGTAACAAATCATGT
>JACDFO010000036.1 GCA_013815785.1 Candidatus Saccharimonadota bacterium
CTAGAAAGGTTGCGTTGGGATCTGACCATAGTTCATCAGGAAGCATGTTTAGCATTGCTTCGGCTACGCTAGGCGGCGTAAAGACCTCGTCGTTTGATAAGTTAGCCAGGCATAGTAAAACATCTGGGTTGTATGTATTTAGGGAATTCATAATGTTCCAATCTTTGTTATATGAGTTAAAGGGAAGCTCTTCACTGGTCTTGGGATAAATCCTTCTTCCCCTTCGTCTGAAATTATGGACTGACTAAATAGATCTTTCTTTTCCTGCGGTGTAAGCTCATGGAAATAGTAATCATGCCGTTTTATACGGCTATCATTGAAGGGTCTGGACCATTCTGAAAAAACTATATGTTCCGCTTTCTCATCTGGAGTAGTAAGGCTTAATGCGTCCCCCCAGAGGATATTTCGTTTGATGATTGCCTCGGCGCTGTCGCAGATAGCGGGCTTAACCCTTCTACCAAATAACTTTTTATAATCGGCTAGGAATAGGTTGTACAGGCGCTTTTGGCAGAGTTTCACATTATCTTTAAGAAACTCAACACCATAGATACTTCCTATTGCTATCAGTACCGTGCGTTCGTACTCCAGCTGGCTTTTCTTATACTTTTTAGCTACTAATTCTAGTTTTCGCTCTAAGATAGGCGCTAAAAAATTACCGTCACCGCAAGCTGGCTCAAGGAAGCGAGATTCTATTCTTTCAGTCTCATGCTGGACTAAGCCAAGCATAGAACTAACTTCCCGTTCGGATGTGAATACCTCGCCCTGGTCTCTAACTCGCTCTTTTGATTTTATTGACATCGCCTTTAATTATCTCCAGCCTTATTCTCGATAAGGTTTAGTACATCATCTTTTTTATAGCGTCTGTCACCACGCTTACCTATGCGAATTGCTTTTAGGTAGCCCGATTTATCCCAAAGCCTTAGAGTGTTTGGATGACAATTTAATAACTCGGCTGCCTGTTTGAGCGTTATTAGCTTCGGATGACTCTCCTCTGTATCATACATACTACAACTATACACTACTTACCAATTAAGGCGGGGGTAGGTCTCTTGACATTTTTCGATAATGTACTCCGCCCTATAAATAGCCTAAATACCGGAACGATTTCCCCGACGCTTTTTTCTACGAGCAACTTTGCGCTATAATTTATATACAATTAAAAATCTATCGTATTTCATGTAGCAGCCATTCGGAGACGACCCGCACAAAGACTGGGGCAGCACAATTACATGCAATGTAAGTAATCACGAGGACGACTCGGCATAAAACGGGCTTACACGCGACTAACTGAAGCAAGTCTTCAAGGAGTCATTCGTGATGCCCGTGTCATCTCAGAAGGTAGGAAAAAAGCGCTCAAAGGTTGAAAAACTCAGCACACAGCAAGCGCTAGATTTTGCTCAGCTTATTTTAGATATTTACAAAGATAAGAAACAAGTATAAGTGTTAGGTCGGGACAAGACCATGCAATTCAATAAACTAACCCAATCATTAACAGCAGTAGGGGTCTCTGATGTCCACGAATTGCGGGCTTTGTCCCAGAGATCCCTACTATTGTTTAGGAGAAAATCATTATGGCAAAGATATTTGCGATAGCAAACTGTCGTGTCTCTAGCGATGAACAAATGCTAAATGGCAGTCTCAATAGGCAAGAAAAGTCAGTTGAGCGAGCAGCCAAAGAACTTGGGGTAGAAATTATTCGGACTTGGTCGGGGAGCGTTTCTAGCAAGAAGGGCTCAAATGTTAACCGAAAAGACCTAGCTGAAATGATTGATTTGTGTAAAAAAGATAAGCGGATAAAGTACCTTATCATTGATGAACTAGATAGATTTATGCGTTCAATACTTGAGTTAGGATACTTCTGGACAACCTTTAGGGGTCTGGGCGTAAAAGTTGTCTTTGCATCTCAGCCAGATCTAAGTGATGATACGGCAGCAGACACGCTTCTGATGATGCTTAAAGCGTATGAAGCAGAGGGCAGCAACGAGAAGAGACAGCGCTCGTCAATAGACGGTCAAACAGGGGCAGGCGAAGGAGGTAGATATACATATTGCCCCAAGCCTGGCTATATGAAAGGTACGACACCGGGAATACACTTGATACACCCTGATAGAGGACCAGCCTTACAGAAAGTATTAATAAGAGTTGCTGCAGGGTTAGTGAGTCCAACCAATGCTCTTATTGAGCTGAACAAGAGTTTATTCACTAAAAACCATGCATTGTATAAAATGGACAAGTTTAGAAAGATAGCTACCAACCCGTATTACGCAGGCGTAGTGTGTATCAATAAGCAGGTAAAAGTTTATAACGAGCATGGTTTGCACGAAGCAATAATTACGCTCAAGCAACACCATCGTATTGTAGAAATATTTGATAATAAGCCTAAATATCAGACAGGTCCAAAAAGGGCGGGTAATCCAATGTTTCCATTAAGTAACTTTTTAGAGGATGACCAATGCCTGGAGCTCAAAGATAAAGGTAGGCTTGTGGGTGTTCCACTTACAAATGGAAAATCGCCAAAAATCTATAAAAAGTATAGGTGCAGGTCCTGCAAGTACTCATGGAATTTAGATGTCATGCATGACATGATTGACAGCTTCTTTAGTAAATACGAAATGTCAGATAGTACACAACAGAGCATTTTAAGTGCCCTTGATACTGTTTGGCAGAAGGACAGCGAAAATAAAATTCAAAATATGACTTCAGTTAGACGATCTATTGTCGAGTTAAAAAATATAATTAGGCAACAAGTAGAGAGTGCGGCAGATCCTAGCAACTCACTTATAAAAAACCAGTTAATCGAGATTATCGAGGAGAATAAAGTTAAAATCATTAAGCTCGAAAGTGAGTTAGAACGCCTTACAAATGATGAGGAAAACGATAAGCGCGAATTTATGAGTTTCGCGTTAAGCTTCATCCAGAAAACAAGTCAACATTTTTTAGAGCCATATGTGTCTAGGGATAACAGGTTAAGGTGTAAACTAATGCTATTTCCGGGCGGAATCAGGATTAAAGACAAAGAAAAAGTTTACACCCCAGAATTAAGCATATTTTATAGGGGTGAGGCAAGAAAAAAGGACACCGAAGTGTCCGAAGATTCCCATTTGGTGCGGATGAGGAGACTCAAACTCCTGGCCTCTTCCTTGGCAAGGAAGCGCTCTATCAACTGAGCTACACCCGCATAACAAGCACTGCTCGTAGGTTATTAGTTTATTTGATTGTAAACGTTCGACTATGCAACAGTTGTAGAGCGCTTGCGCTATTTACTATTTTTGCAGTAAGCTGCGCAACTGAGCTATTCCCGCGCAACTGCAGGATTATAACTATAATTTGCGTTACTTTCAAGAGAGACCTTGAATATTCCACCTCTGTATCATACAATAGCTTGGTCTCGTCCAATTTCGTAAACCAAGCCAAGCTGTTTACGAAATTGAGAAGAAAAACCGACCAGAAGGTGCAACAAAAGCAGTTTACTGATTTTGTGAAAGCTGACCGTCGGTTTTGACGAGGCTCTTTAGCTCAGTTGGTAGAGCAGAGGCTTGAAGAGCCTTGTGTCCCCAGTTCGAGTCTGGGAGGAGCCACCAAAAAATTTTAGTAAATTAAGAGGGTTGGGCCCTCTTTTTATATTTATGAACGAACGAATATTTGGCACTGAAACAGAATTTGGATTAATTATCGACGGAGATAATAACTTTTCTAGTCAAGAGCTCCGCGAGGCACTGCCACTTCATACGGTAATGGTGCGCGAGTTTTTATCAAATGGTGCTCGCTTTTATATTGACTACAACTCCCAGCTAGAATATGCTACACCGGAATGTCTTGGACCGGCAGATACGGTTCACGCCGAGATAGCCGGAGAAAAAATTGTTTACGAGACACTGAGTAATTTACAGACCGCGGGTCGTATTTCAAATTTCCATCTTTACAAACGGGTGATTGATGACGGCGGAGAAACTTGGGGCTACCACGAAAATTACCTCATAGAACGCGACGCTTTTAATAGTCCCCGCCTACTAACTTTACTACTTGGCCACTTAGCTACGAGAAACATTTTTGTTGGTGCGGGTCAGTGGCTACCAAATAATGATAATGTTTCGCGAGTTGTGCCCGGTCAGAAAACACAGTCCATCAAAACTGATACTTCTGTGTCGACTACTCAAGATAAGCCATTGCTAAATTTAAGAGACGAGCCCCATGCTTCTAATAAATTATGGGCAAGATTACATATTACGTCTGGAGATGCCAATATATCTCCTTGGGCAACCTGGCTAAAACTCGGCTCAACATCGCTTGTTTCAAGGCTAGTCGAAACGGGTTTCGCACGCACTGAAGGAATTGAATTTTCTGACCCGGCACAAGTCAGTAATCGAGTCGCAAAAGATGACACGCTAAACAATTCATATGGACTAACAAACGGGCGGCACGCCAAGGCGGTGAACGTTCAAGAATATTTATTAGAACAATGTGAAATTATGGCAGAACAAATTGACGTACCGAAACAGGAAAGACTTGTCTTAAAAGCTTGGAGAAAAGCACATGACGACATAACCATTGACCCTGAGTTATTAGCGGGTCGAGCAGACTGGATTACACGAAGAATGTTACTGTCTAATTTTGTGCTTCGGCATGGAATCGATACTCCAGACGACCAATCGTTAGCCCAGGTCGATCAAACTTGGGATATGGTGCACCCTACGGCTGGCATAGGTGTGCAACGATTCAGGAATCTAATGCCTTTTCCTGGGTATAGCTCTGAAAAGGTTGAAAGATTGCAATTATCACCCCCCGAAGGAACACGCGCTCAACAGCGAGGTAACCTTATTAAAAATATGCCTCGCATATATCGAACTGATGCAGAGGTTAATTGGGAACTAGTGGGGACAGCCGAAGCAGTCCACTTGCTACCAAATCCGTATGGAAATATTTTATCCGCAGCCAGTGTACGATAAGCTCTCCTATTTTACGTAGGACATCTCTCATTTTGATAGGTGTGACAAAAGGCTATTCTGGCTGGGCTCTAAGTAGAAATGCGTTCTAGCGTATTTAAGGCTGAAGTGAGCGTGCTTGCTGGTCGAAACTAGAAATTAATGATTCTTTTTCCCTTATAGATTCTTGGATGCGTTGTTGATCAAGTTTGAGCTGATTACGTCTATCGGCAATTTGGCGGACAAGTGTATTGATATGTGTTTGACTTTGAGAACGATGGCCTGAATCATCTGTAGCTTTAACCTCCTGCTCACGCGTTTGCAGCATAATTGTAAGCTGAGCTACGTCCTGCTCAACGTTCTTTTGCAGTTTGCCCACTTCTCCTCTAAGATCAGATATCTCCTGACGAACTTGGTTTGAAGCTTTCATCATTTCGGCCGACGCTATTTTTAGATGATCTTGTGCAGACATATTGGACTCCTTACATTTAATTATCTCTAATATTCATTTTTTTACTGTGAAATTTTTAACATAAAAAATGACCTTAATATTTTAAGATCATTTTTGGTGGGTGATGAGGGGCTCGAACCCCCGACCCCCTCGGTGTAAACGAGGTGCTCTAGCCAACTGAGCTAATCACCCAAATGAATCCAAATTGTACCACGATTCAATCTGGTGCGCGAGAGAGGACTCGAACCTCCACACCTTGCGGCACTTGCCCCTCAGACAAGCGTGTCTACCATTCCACCACTCGCGCGAGACTTTAAAGAACTTAGCTATATTACGTGCTAACAGATAAAAACTCAACAATGATTAACTTCTTGGCATGTGATCGTACAAATGGTCGATGCTGTATTCTTGACGCAGTAAAGGTTTGACTGCTTCAAATGTTACATCTATTTTTACACCTGGATTCATTGTGTTGTATGGATCAAAAATGTGTTTAACTTTTTGAAATATAGCGTAAATTTCGTTACCAAAAAGGGGGTTTAGGTACGGTCCGCGCAAGCGTCCATCACCATGTTCGCCACTTGTACTGCCACCCATTTCTATTACCATTCGGTAATATTCATCCATTATTTTGAAAACTTTCTGACGATCCCCAACCTGGCTTAAGTCAAGGAAGGGTTGCATGTGTAGGTTTGCATCTCCGGCGTGTCCCCAAAAGGCAGCCCTGAGACCATGACGCTCGAAAAGCGCATATATCGAATCAATATATTCTTTGAATTTGTCTTGCGGCACAATTCCATCTTCGATAATCGGAAGGGCCTTGCTACCACCTTCGCCGTAGGCCACGACTGCCGCTGCCGTGTGCCTAATTTTCCATAACTCTTCTTTTTTGTGTGCTTCGTTTTCTATTCGGAAACCGACTTGATATTTTTGAAGAATTTTTACTGCTTTTTTGGTCATCCGTTTTTGTGTGCGGTCATTGTGATTATCAAATTCAATCAGCAATACTAACTTGCTGAACGGGGGCTCGAGAATTCCTTTGAGCTGATTGGGATTGTACTGATGGACAAAATTTAACAGCTTGTCGTCAACCACTTCCATTGCGCAAGGGAGTTCTGGGAGCTTACGAAGCTCGGCAATAACTTCTTGTGCAGTTTGTAAATCATCCAAAAGCGCAGCTATAAGAGTCGTATTGGGATTGTGAGGCACTGTGTCCAATGTTGCCTCAGAAATAATACCGAGTGTACCTTGTGAACCCACCATTAACGGCGTTAAATCAAATGATCCGTCTTTCCGTTTTACTTCGCTTAGTGCGTAACCGGCAGAATTTTTGCTAACAGCGAGACTGAATTCCTTTAGTAAGCCATTGTTTTCTTCCAACAGCGCATCGATACTTCGATAAATTTCTCCTTCAAACGTAGACAAGCCAAGTTTTTTATTAAGTTCACGCTTACTGATTCGCTTGGTTTCGATAACTTCACCGTTAGCTAGCACTACGCGCAAAGATTTGACATATTCCCGGGTATTACCATATTTAATAGTTTTTTCACCCGAAGCGTTATTGCCTATAGCACCTCCTACCGTGCAATATTCCATAGATGATGGAAACGGTGGTAAAAAACGGTTATGTGTATGTAAGGTCTGTTGTAACTTGCCATAATTGATGCCCGGCTCGATTGTTACCGATCCGGTCTTACCGTCGAGCTCTAGCACGCGGTTCATGTGAGCTGGAAAAACCATCATTATTCCCTCGCCCAAAGCTGCTCCGCTTTGATCAGTGCCTGAGCCTCGAGCTGTGATAGGAATAACTCTTCCACGCTCCGCTAACTGCCACGTAAAACGAGCTGTTTTGCGTACATCGCTTTCGCTACGCGGATAAACGATCATTGCCGGTGTGAGTGTAAAGATACTGGTATCAGTTGAAAAATACTTTCGTGCATCGGCGCCGGCCATTACCTCACCGGCAATATGTTCCTGCAAATAATGTGCAACCTTATTCATAGAACTTACACACCACACCTTCCCAAGCCGAGCAAAGCTCGACTTTGTAAACTGTTCTTGGCACCCAGGACATTTTTCGCTTCTGTTCCTCCTGAGCAGTACTTTTTGTACAACTCAGTCTGGTACTCAGCGAGAAAATGTCCTGTGCACTCAAGTGCGTAAGTTCTATCAAAATAATGTATCCTCATCGAGAGTAAAGCGTTAGCGTGTATCGGCACTATGATACCACATATAGAAAGGGGTCCCCAGCGAGAGAGTATCCTCGCTAGAAGTAAATATCAGTAATTGCTGGAAGCTGAAAGTAAAACAAGCTCCGTGTTTGATGAAAGTTATAATAAGAATATAAGTGGTGCGGATGAGAGGACTTGAACCTCCACAAGATTGCTCTTACTAACTCCTGAAGCTAGCGCGTCTACCAATTCCGCCACATCCGCAGGTAAAGCTTTGGTATCTTACGTGCTAGATTATAAAAACTCAAGCTATTCTCGAACTATTTTGCCTTCGCGAATCATCCAGTTTTCAATATTAGCAAATCTATCAGTCGCTGAATTAAACGTTTTTGGCTCAAAGTTCGCTACCCGGGTGCGTGTTAAATACAGCACTCTTGGTTGATACAGTGCTAGTGCGGGCGCATCGTTACGCCATGCTTCCAGAAACGGCTTATATTTGATTGCTCTAAGCGCTGCATCGGCCCGTGTCCGCCCGGCTTCTAGTGATTTATCAGCAGCTGTTGATTTGTATTCGCTAAAGTTCAGCGTACCACTCATGCTCAACGTGGCTTGGGTGCTGTGCCAATATGCAAACACATCCGGATCATTACCGAGTGATATACCATACAGTAGGATGTCATAGTTATGCTGGGCAATCGTAACTTGCTGCAAATCATTCGCCGGTTGAAGCAATACTTGAACGTCCACACCGATT
>JACDFO010000005.1 GCA_013815785.1 Candidatus Saccharimonadota bacterium
GTATCATCTCATTATATCATATTTGTCAATATATGTCTATGTACATAATCTGTTATTTGAGGTAAACTGTACCCGTTATGGCTAAAAAACAACCAAACCAACCGAAGTCAATACAAAATCGGCGGGCGCGACACGATTACGCGCTGGACGATAGCATGCTCGTGGGCATTGCATTGACTGGCGGCGAAACTAAATCACTCCGTCGTGGCCAAGGCCATATCAAAGGCGCCTATGTAACTATAAAAGACGGCGAGCTTTGGCTATTCAACGCCACCATTACTGGCGATAACGCAATTCGTATAGCCGAGGACGAAAAAACCCGCACGCGCAAACTACTTGCCAAGCGCAAAGAAATAGACAAACTCGCCGCTGCCAAACAGCAAGGCCTAACCATCGTACCGCTAGAAATCCTAACCCGCGGCCGCTACATCAAACTCCGCATAGCAGCCGGCCGCGGCCAGCGCAAGTTCGATAAGCGTCAGGCTTTGAAAAAGCGTGACGAAGAGCGAACTATGCGCGCAGCAGCAAAGCTGCGATAAGAAGAAATATGATATTCGAACGGTCAGTGAGAATATATGCCGAACCCATGAAACTAAGTCCTTGAAAAAAATAAGTTTCTTTGCGTGAAGCTATACAAGCGCCAGGTACTCAAACAGAAAGATGAACAGCGAAATATCAACCTCGCCCTCAAGCATCGTTCGTAATCGTATTTACATCTCAAGAAGTTATCTGTAAAATACCCTCGTTACCGCTTTGTTTCAAAGGGAAAAGAGCAGCCCGCCAAAATGTATTCCATTTTGCCGGCGCGATGAGAAAAACCGCAGGTTTGTCTCATGGTTAATAATCCGGAGTAGCTCAATGGTGGAGCAAGAAGCTGTTAACTTCGAGGCTGTCGGTTCGAATCCGACCTCCGGAGCCAAGTAAAGAGTCGGGCATTTATGTCCGGCTTTTTATTTGGTCTTCAGTGTGCTGAAGTTCGAACCGAAGGTACGGTGTAATGAGGACGCGCGCAGGAATTTATTCCGAGCACGCCGGAGTCGAAAAGGACAGAGTCCGCTATCCGACCTCCGGAGCCAAGCATAGGCGCTTTGCGATAAGCAAGGCGTTTTTGTTTTTCTGATATAATTTTGACCATGGATAATCAAGATATTAAAGAACCTGTTTATGGCGGCGAAGACGCTCAGTTATTGGGCTATGTGGGTCATGATTCTGCAGGATGGTATGCTGCGACGCTATTTGGCGTTCCTTTTAGCAGAAAAGATTCTGAAGCAGAAGCACGTGATAAGGTGGAGAATCAGGGTTTTATGGCACTAACATCACCATGGGAATACTTTAATCCAGATGATGAACAGTGGCATAAATGCGCTATAGTGGACGCGAAGCCAACGCACCTTACGCTCGCACCTTGGACTGGATCATTTCCGGATCACAGCAAGAAGTTTGAAATTGATAATCCAAACTCTACTCAAATACGCATACAACAGACTTATTAAGCAGTACTTTGGCGTCTTTCTGTGCGTCGGTAAAATCTGAAACTGAGAAGTTACGAAGTACGTCCACTAAGGGGAGCCAAGCATAAGCGCTTTGCATCAAGCAAGGCGTTTTTGTTTGATATGATTAGTTAATGCGTCATTGGCAAGATATCGTATTTGCAGTTGGGTCTTTGGTTTTCAGTATTGCATTGATACCTTCACTGCGAAGTAAGGATAAACCTGCATTTGCGACGAGTGTAGTCACATTCTTGGTTCTCATAACATTTGCGATTACGTATATGACATTATCTTTTTGGTTCTCAACTGTAGCAATTGCTATTAATGCGCTCACATGGTTAGTGCTGGCAATCCAAAAGCGTCAGCGATTGTAAAAATAGTTCTGGGTTAATCTACTTAGGAGAAATTATTACTTATTTCTTTCAGCCATTATTTTAATTCGCTGTAGAGCTTTGGGATAGTGTGCCTTGAAATATTCTTCCAGTTTTGGCGGAACATCAAATGCAACGGTTAAGGTTGTAGTGTCGTTTTTCTCTGATAGTGAGTAACTTTCCTCGCCGCCAGTCCACTCCTGCGCGCGTTCCTGTTTTCCGCTACCTTGCGTATCTGCGCTGTGTCTAAGTAACAAAAACTCACCCTCTATAATCTTTTCAACAAAACTTGTTACACCATAACCGTTTTCAGAAGAGATGTATTGTATTTCATTTCCTGCTTTCAGTTCACCGACCATGTATGTTCCTGGGTCAATGATACCTGCCCATTCACGAAATGTTTCGTCTTTCCATAGAGTATCCCAAACTCTTCCTTTAAGGGCGTTTATTTCAACTGAGAATCGCAGTTCTTTCATAGTTTTATTTTAGCCCACCACCTAGATTTTCACCATCCGTATATTGAGGCTATTGGACTGTTTTATACCGTTTGACAAAACCGTGCCAAGCATCTGGTCGATTTTCATAGCGTGAGGCAACTGCTCCGACACCTTGTTCGAAGACTACGGAATTTAATAAATGTTAGATTTCATATATTTACATATTGATTAATACGCTAAAGTAAACAACTTAAATGGAGTTATAGATGCCTGAGTATTCTAGCACTGAAGAATTAAGTTTTAGTTCGCATGAAGTGAGAGAAAGTATGCTTAGGCATCAAGTAATTCGCGCTCGAGTTAAATCAGTGGTTTCTCAGTTTCCGAATAATATTATTGAAAAAACTACAATTGATGAAGAGAATTATCCTAGAATACATCATATACTTCGTACGACTACTCCTATGATCAACATAGGTGAAGACGAGGCTCCACTTTTTGCAAGCGTATTTACTGAAGAATTTTTGAATGGACGCACCAGCACCAAGAAGACAATTTTTAATAAACAGAGAGTGGACGTTGAGTACAGAAAATCGGGGATTTTATATAATTTTGGAGTACGTATCTTTTCTACAACGGGGCAAGATACCGGCCATCTAGAACAAATTGACGCAATTACTGGAAAATTTGATAGAGAAAACGAAACCTGGGGCGACATCGCTGAGGATCAAGATCGTCTGGAGTACATAGGGAGAGCACTACCGGAACAGTTAACGGAACCATATCAAAATCGGTTCACGGAATTATTAAACATAATAGGTGAGAAGCGTTAAGCTGCTCTGTAATTCTATGTAATTAGTTCTAAGTGCGTCCACTAAAGAGAGCCAAGCATAAGTATCTTCGCAAAAAGGTGCTTTTTTGTTTTTGCTCATGCTTGCAAAATTAAGCCCAAGTTATAAGCTTGCATTATGGAACTCGACTCAGAAAGAATCGACAAATTTGAATCTCTTGCGTTATCAGCGAGAGCCTCATTGCCAATCGAAACTTTTGAAAGTATTGATGAGGCGAAGGATTTCGTTGAGTGGTGCCTCGAAGGCGGGTATAACGAAGACGGTATTGAGCAGTGGTGGCTTAGACCTAGGACTCAGCTTAACGGTCATGCGCCAGCAGAAGTGTGGCCAGAACAAGCAGAGCAGGTTATTGGCTTAGCGGGGTGGATGGTAAATCACAATTTAGAGCATCGGCCATAACAGTATGGTTGTGAAGTACGTCCACTAGCGAGTGTCAAAGTAAAAGGTCCAGTCGTAAGATTGGACCTTTTACTTTGACACCCCGCAGCGCGGGGTTTCGAACCGGAGGTTCGGTGGAGCGAGGACGCGCGCACCCGACCTCCGGAGCCAAAAGAACCCTTCGCACAGTTTTGTACTGTATCGAAGAATTTTTTAAATTTCCACATCAGTTGACTGCCTTTGAGTCGCAAGTTCGAAAGTACCAGATTCATTAGTAACCCTTTTTGCTTGATATTTGCATTTTCGAGAAACTTTGGAGCTCCACGATTGAGTTTTACAGATGAGAAACAGTGCCGTAGCATAAGAAACTGTACAACAGATTTTATATTGATATGGTTGCGCTTAATAAGATATACGCGTTGTTGGTTCCAGAAAGATATGTGTATACTTGCAAGTATGAAGGACGCGGACCAAAGCATTAAACTTTACAAACAACTCCTGACTTTGTCATCTCATATTAAAGATAATTTTCTAAAGAATGTCCCAACTTTTGAAAATCAACTCTCATACGACGAGATAAATAGAGTTTGTTACAAAAAGATGTATGCAGAAATTGCCGATAGGGAAGGCGTGAGGCCCCTGCCTGAGCTCTATGGCGAGATAGACGGTCTGAAGGAGCTATATTCCAGAGCGAGAAAATATTACTTAACGCCAAGAAATAAGTCCGTAAAAGGACTAGATGTTCAACTGGGTAATAAATTCGATGAAGCGATGATAGATTTCTTGAATAAGTTGGGTATAAAAGCCAGTAGAGCAGATACTAAGAACAAAAGATTACCAGATATTATGATATTGGATCGAACTAGAAACATAAAAGCCTATATAGAAATGAAGTATCATAACGCTCCATTTATGTTAGCCTGGAATCTTTTGGGAAGAGAGCCGTATGAGGGCTCGATAACGATGGATACAAAAAAACTTGAAAAGCAGTTAATAGAGATCGAATCTGAACTAGAGAGGCCTGTTTATTTTGTTCACTGGGTAGATTTTCCAGACCTAAAAGGAATATTTTTCAATACTAACGAGCAAATACGTATGTACCTAGAAGAAGACTCCGAGCAGTTTGTGAGGAAAGACCGAGACGGTGACTTCAAAGAAACGATTTATGCAATAAGAAAGAAAGTAGGTTATTCAGAGAAATTTTATCCTCCGCTACACGAAATGGGTGATTTTTCAGAATTGTTAAATAATTTAAAAAAATGAAATATTTCTATATATACAGTGCTGGCGGAGGTGCAGGCGACTGGAATGGCGTAAAGAGAGTTTGGAGCCAGTCTATGCCAAGTGAACTTAAGAAGTCGGTACTAATTAAATTTGGGGACATTTTTTTTAATCATGCGTCTGCAAAGCTGCCGATAAAACCCAAAAACTGGGTGTCTCTAACGAATGCGAGAGACTGGTTGTCAATTTCAGTGAATGATCCAACAGTTAAGACAAGTACCGAAATAATCTTAGATAACGGAACGTCCAAATTAATAAACTTTATATCTCATGGGGTGACTAAGGACCCTGTTCGTATTATCGAAGAGTTCGAGAAAATTATCTATGAATACGATGTGATTAAGAAATACGCAGACGTCATCAAGGTTTCTGGTATCGACTTCGCAGTGTCTATAGACCTGCCAAATACTTTTAAAATTCGTTCGCAATCAGTGGGCACATCAACAGACTTTTTTAATGTTACTCATTACAGTAAACTTATCGAACTTTGTGCCAGTTATGCAAATCAGCTATACCAAAGCATTGGGGATGGTGCAGAAAACAGAATTATGCTGACCGTCAATGGGCTTTGGACAAAGAACGAATTATCGAACTATTTGTCCAGATTAGACTTTGATCCTAAAAACATAGCAGTAGGCGCATTAACTAAAGCTACTGAGGAAGAGATTCGCTTGGCTGTTAATACGATAAATGAAGTGATAGGTATAAACAAGATTAACAGAATACACTTTCTCGGATGTGGTGGAATTAAAAAATCGTCCATCATTAAAAATATGGTCAATGGCGATAGAATATCTGTTGACAACTCCACGCCAATGAACCGTGCAATCGATGGTAACACTAGTAATACTTCGTACTCGGGTTATTTCGATATGGATAGCCGCAAGCTTTATAGAATAAATAACTTAACAGCCGCAGCCGTATTATCGATTCATTCAACATCTAGCAATAAATACTTCAGCGACTCCGAAATGGAGGGCATTATCGGCTTAATTCTTAAGCATCAAAATGGCCAATCCGGTCATGAAACTTATGATGCACGTGCAAAATTGTCATTCCATAATCATTTAGTTTTTGCTAATAACGCAAATTAGCTACAGAAGTTTGGATTGAATTTTTGTTTCATTACTTAATCTTTGCTTTATAACCTTTTCAAACCCTCTGTCTAGTTCAAAACCTATACCATTTCTATCTAGATTCTCGCAAGCAATTAGAGTAGTTCCACTCCCTAAGAAGGGATCTAATACTACATCTCCTTTACTGGATGACATTTTCACTATTCTCTCTATCATGGGAGTGGGGTAGATACAAGGAAATTCAGAAATGTTTAACTTTTTCTTAGTCATGTTGTTAACACGATCAAAGTACCAAACGTCTGTAGGGTTTCTGCCTCCATTTGGATCAAGTCTTTTGTCGTTTTTAGTAATATAAGGTACCCGTATATCGTCTAAATTAAACACATAATTATCGATATCTTTAACGAACCATTGTATGCTCTCCCATCGACCACTAAGTCTCTGACTTGGATTCTGCATATTATTAAAATTCCAAACTATGGCGTTTCGTAGATAAAATCCATGTTCTTTTGCTATGAAATAAGCTACGGAGTCTAGGGGTATTATTTCTTTTGTTTTTTTATCAGGTACGGGAGATACATTTAGAAAGAAGCTACCATTTGGCGTCAGCACCCTTGCTACTTCACTGGTTATGTCTGATATAAGTTCTTTCCACTCTTCTAAAGTAACGCTATCCTTGTATTCACCGTATTTTTTTCCAATGTTATATGGTGGCGAAGTGACAACGAGATTTACTGACTCATCGTCTAAAGATTTTATAAGTTTTCGACAGTCTCCAAATTTAACTTGCTGTGTCATTCTATTTTCTGCTCCAGCCTTTTTTTTGCTATGTCAATATAGTCAGGATAGATTTCATATCCTATATATTTCCTCTTTAGCCTACATGATACTAGCGCAGTAGTACCGCTTCCCATAAATGGGTCCAGAACTACGTCACCTTCGTTTGTTGCAACCTTTATGATTCGTTCTATCATTTTTTCAGGATACTGAGCAGGGTGTTCTGTTCTTTCAACAGAATTACCACTTACTAGGGGTATTTTCCACACGTCACTAGGATTTTTAAGCTGTGTTTTGTACCTGTCTGGTCTGTAGTTTACGCTAGGGACCATGACATCCTCTAGGTTGAACGTCCATTTATCTCTGTTCTTAGTCAGAAAAAATATGTTCTCGTATCTTGAGGCGAATCTTTTATTAGTAGAACCACCCCAGTCAAACTGCCAGATTATAATATTTTTTAAATGCATTTTCTCTAAATAATCTAATACCCAGTTTGGCGAGATTAGATTTCCCTTAACCATGCGGTTTTTCATGTTTAAATACATGCTGCCATTTGGTTTCAAAACCCTGATAGATTCGCGCAAAACATTGTTTAGCATTAACCTGTATAACTCTTCTGGCATCTTGTCGTCATACTTCTGACCTTTAGTCGCCACAATTTTACGGTTCTCCCATTTATTGCCATAGGAAATATTAATGTTATAAGGCGGCGACGTTACCATCAAGTCGACTGATTCGTCAGGTATCTCCCTCATGTCTTCAGACGAGGAATTGTATATATGATTAAGCTTCATTGATTTACATTATATACACTTTTCGATTTGGGTCAATATCAATGAATAACTTGTGTAGACTAGTTGCGAAATACGTGAACTAAGGGGAGCTGAGTATATATTTTACAGAGAATCCAGTAGACATTACGCTACTGGATTTTTGATATAATTATTAGTATGACGAAAGCTATGAATATTGCCTCGATCGAAAAAGCCACGAATAAACTCTGGGGGCAGTGGGTTATAGAACTCGACGATAGTGGCTCGCGTGAGCTGTCACACAGCGAGTTAGCACGTAAATTGTACGATGAACTTGACGGGAAGGTAGAGAGCCACGGCTGGTGGGCGCAGGGTATTACCGTAGCGTATGAACAGCATATTGGTAAACGTATACCAGGTCAGCTGGCTAATGGATTATTTGAACTTGCTATCTCGAAAGCTATCCCAAAACCTCGAGATGTTGTTTTTTCACAAGTTACAGAGTGGCTTGAACAGCAAGTAGAATTTAATGGGCGTGAACAGCTCAAGGCTCGCAGTAGTACTACACCAAAAAGAAGCAACTGGCGCTGTGACTTTAGCGACAAAAGCAAGTTTGCAGCGACGGTTGAAGGCAATGATGAAAAATCAAAACTAGTTCTTTCACATACAGCAGTGCCAAGCAAGACAGAAGCCGATATCTGGAAGGTCTACTGGAGAAACGTCGCCAATCAACTTGCGACCTTGTAAGTGGGTTGAAGATCATGACCTGTATGCTGAGCCAAGCATTCTCCGTCGTCCGCCGCGACGGACTTTGAAGGACAACTAAGTACTTTGCGAATGTAGAGTGTTTTTGTTTTTCTCTAGCGGATGTAAAATACTGTTATGTTTATAAAACAAATCTCTGATGGGACGGTACACAAGCTGCCGTCGGATTTAAAAAAAGCAATTACCTCTAAACCAAAAGCGGTGGCCGCGTGGGAAGATATCACGCCGCTAGCGAGGAGTGAATGGATCTGCTGGACCATATCCGTCAAGAAGCAGGAAACCAGGGATCAGCATGTCAAGCGGGTGCCCGGGGAACTCATCGGCGGAAAACGTCGCCCGTGCTGCTGGGTCGGCTGCATTCACCGTACAAAGCAAGCATAGGCAATATATGCAAAAGTATGTATTAGTTTGTCTTTTGAAAAAATTGGACGAAGGGACGGAATTTACGTCCACGAGTTGGCCATTGCACGTCACGATTGCTTCTAATTTTGTAGTTGATTGGGGAGCGACGAA
Organism: Candidatus Saccharimonadota bacterium; assembly: GCA_013815785.1. Taxonomy (GTDB): domain Bacteria; phylum Patescibacteriota; class Saccharimonadia; order Saccharimonadales; family JACDFO01; genus JACDFO01. The sequence continues at coordinate 8,689 of JACDFO010000005.1, forward strand.
TTTGCTATATAAGCTCACGGCACTGCTAACAAACCGGAAACCTATTAAGACCACTGCAGGTGATGATGAATATTTTGGTGATAAGAAACAGATTCACGTAACAATTTTAGATAAGCACGATGAAATGACGGCACTACACAATGACATTATAGGTCTGTTAAAAAGCGTCGGGGCTATTTTTGATGAGCCGAATTATTTAGAAGAAGGCTACAAAGCCCATGTGACCGTACAATCAGATGCTCGCGTACACAAAGGCGACCTAATAGTTATTGATAATGTTACTGTCGTAGACATGTTTGCTCGTAAGGATATACGGGGCCGAAAGATTCTTAAATCATTCCATTTGATTGATTCATAAAGCTTGATATATTCCAGCAAATGGGTAGACAGCTATTTCTGACCAGAGGACAACTGTTGAATTAACTAAGGTTCAGATATGGAAAATGATTGTAGGGATCTGCTTTAAGCGAGATAGGAAGGTCCGGCTCGTGGTCGATGCTAAAAACTGCTTCATGTACTGGTCCGCGACCAATAATCTGAGCTAAGGTGCTACGTCTATCGAATTCAGCCTCCCAGACAATTTCTTCTTCTTTTGACCAGAAATCATCTGGCGAACTCTCAATCAGTGTTACTGCCATCACCCCTCCTTTGGTTATCATAACCAGTATGGAGCCAAAATAATCTTATGTCTGTGATAATTCAATCATTGTTTTGATATGATGTTGCTATGTTAATGAAGAGCCAGCAGTTATCTGCAAAAAAAACCGCTGCCAGTATGAACCCTGACTTTATAGCCTTGAATATACAAGATATAAACTTCGATGTATTAGCTAGCTACGGCATTAAAGCTTGCTTTATTGATTTAGACGGTACGGTAGTTAACAGAGGGTCCTATGACGTTAGCGAAAGAATAATTAAAACGCTCCGAAGCACCAAAATGAAAATATACATTGCCACGAATCGACCAAAAAGCAGGGACTTAAAAAACCTCAAAGATTCACTCAACGCATCTGGTGTTATACACCCACATAAATTTTGGGGGAAGCCAACGAAGAAGTATTTTGAAAATGGTCTCGAAGATAAAAACTTGCAACGCCATGAAGTGGTCATGGTAGGGGACAGATATATCCAAGATATCTTTGGCGCTAACCGTGCCGGAATATACTCCCTACTAATCAAAAAATTGGACAAACCGACAGGATTCTTTGACACCCTTATATCTAAAGCTGAGCAAATTTACACAAATAAAATCTCAAAACGGTATTATTAGATGAGTTTTTTTCGGGATATGTATTGATAAGCCAACAGACTAAATGGAATAGGTAGCCAAAAAGTAGCTAACCTATACAGGACTACGACTGATAACGCTTCTGGCTTAGACGTCCCCAAACTCACCATGGCGGAAATCATCGCCAGCTCAAAAGGCCCCAGACCTCCGGGTGTCGGCGCGACGCTTTTTGCGATAATAGCTGATACATATACCAAAATCGCTCCTGACAAGCCCAGTGGGATACCGAATGCCTTGAAACAGGCATACAGACACAGAATATAGCTAAGCGACACCGTCAATGAAGTTGCGCTAGCTAACGATACTTCTAACGGGGAATTAGTAAACTCTCGCAGGCTGGTAATAAAGTTGGAAACAGCAGACTGAGCTTTTTTGCGCGCATGCTTATTAACAGTAAGGAATATGAATAAAGCTAACACTACGCAGACAGCCAGAAATACTTGCTTGGCTGTAATATCAAACGAGAGCAGACCACTGAGACTTTGTCCGTCAAACAACAAAAAGAGACCGAGTGGGACGATGAACATGACAAAGCTAATAATGTTATTTGTCACAAGCACCGCTGATGCATCAACCACATCCATACCAGCCTTACGCAGGTAACGTATGTTCAAACTGGTGTTTCCAATTCCCCCCGGAACAATCTTACTTATAAACGAGGCGGCAAGTTGTACGAGTGCCGTCGGAAAAAGCTTTAAAGGTACCGACGACAGAATTACGTATACCAGCCCGGTCAATACATACGTTACGATTGAGGCTACGCCTATCGGCAATAGCCACACCCAGTTGACGGTAGTTAGCGACTCGAAAGCGCCTTTGAAGGCATTGATTTGAGGAATAATCACATATACAAAAATGCCAATCAAAGCCAGGTTCAATATCTTGCGTTTATTGAATCGAATAATGTCGGCTTCATCGATATCTACTTTGATATTTAGTACGCCCACAAGCTCGTTTTTGAGTTCATCCAGTAAGTGCTTTTGGCTTTTTAGGCTTTTTGAAGTTGCTCCGCTAAAAACCTCGCGCTTTAAATAGGGTAGGGCGCGGATAAGCTTATCATCATCAACGATAGCAGTCGCAGCCTTGACTGTGCGCTTCACTCCAACTAATAATGTCATCGACATTAAGAGTTCGGCCACATCCATATATTGCCGTTGCTTACGCGGCGAAACTTCTGCAAAACCAAAATCAATGACCCAGGCTTTGCCAGCTTTATCTATCATGAGATTGGCCGCACGTAAGTCGCGGTGGGCCATGTTTGCGTTGTGTAATTTGTCGACTTGCCGCCAGGCATCAATCAAGGTTTTTTGACGGATATTGCCATGCTCTGACATAGGAACGGCGTCTAATCGATCTTGGATTAACATCCACGAACCACGTATCTTGAGTAAATCGATTATAGACGGCACACGTATGCCGGCCTGCTTGGCCCATAAGGTCGCGAAAGATTCCATCTCTATATTTCTACGACTATTGATATACGGTTCTTCGGCTTGAAAATTCTTAAACCGAAAGAATCTATAAATCTTAAATAACCAGTCAGCAGCATGTTCTTGAACTCCAAATATTTTTGCAAAATAGCGCTTACCTTTGGAGTCGGTCATAAAAACAGGTCGTGAACCTCTGGCATCGACATCGGCGAATTTGAGCGTTTTCATTGGATAACCTTTTTTAAGCAAGGCTGATTTGATTTGGTTTACGGTTATATCTTTGCGGGATATACCGAATACAAGAGAAAATACTGCTGCAATTAATGCACCCAGTGCCCACCCGCCAACGATATCGAGAGGAAAATGAGCTCCTAAATACATCCGGCTGACACCAACTAAAAATACGGTTCCAAGCAAGTATTTTCGGTATTTTCGGTCAACTTGAAAATACAAAATAGTTACACAGGCTGCGGCAAAGGATGCATGGCCCGATGGAAAGCCGTAACCTCCAAATTTTTCATCGCCAAATAGTCTTACGGTTTCGAGTAAATCTTCGGGGCGACCACGGGCTACCAGTACCTTTGCCGATTTCGCTATGAACCAAGCCACTATGCCGCTACCGGCAACTATCCAGGCTGCGCGTTTATTGATTAAGAACCACGCGGCGCCAAGCCATAAAAATAATGACCCCATACCCCCAAACTGAGTAAGTCCATACATGACTCCATCGAGTCCCGTGGGCAAATTATTTATCGTGTCAAAAATTGGTCGCTCTACGCTGTCGAATAAGCCTTTATCAAGCGCTTGCAGACAACTCAGCACAAAGACGATAAAAGAGATGACAAAGACAAAGACATATCGGGCATCTCTTCGTTGAGATATAAACGACTTTTTGGTCATTTGAATACGACGTCTAATGAATTTTGAAAATTGTTTCTGCATATATGGTAGGTTAATTCGTGTATATTATTACATCGTTCATAGTTTTTTACTAGTCGCTAAGCCTGATTAAATTTTTTAAGAAACTAATTTTATTTTAGATTAAACACTAAAAATCCAACTTTTATATCTTTTCGTCAAGTTATTTGATAACATAAGGCCAAATAAGGGGAGAAATATGGCCAAACAATTGCCGATTATTAAGACGCCAAAAGACAAATTACTTCCAAGAATGACATTATTTTTCTTTGACAAAGCTCGGTTAACCGCGCTTGTTTGGTTGGCTGTTACGGTATTTGGCATAGCTAGCTACACGACGCTACTACGCCGAGAAGGCTTTCCAAGCGTCAATATTCCGATTGCGATTGTAGGCGGTGGGTATTTTGTAAACGATCCTATTAAAGTAGACAACGAAGCAGCCAAGCCAATTTCAGAAATTGCACTCGATCAACCGGGTGTCAGCTCGGTACAAACCGAGAGCGCGGCTAATTTCTTTACGGTTTCAGTACAATACACCGAAGGTACAGATAGTAAAGTTGCAGCTGCAGAGCTTGAACAAAAGGTCAAAGAATCAGGACGCTTGCCAGAGTCGGTCAAAGCACAATACAACGTGCCGTACTTTGGTGCCACCGGGGGCGATACACGTAAACTTGATGTAGCTATATCGTTTTTTGCCAAAGATAACAACGTACCAACCAAAGAACTTGCCGCTAAGGCGGAAGAAGCTGCCACTAAATTACGAGACAAAAACCTGCCGCTTATTCAGGAAGTTTTTGTAAAGAGTCCGTATGAAAACGTAACCGACCCAAGCACTGGCCAATCAGTTGTAGTGCAACAATCGTTCGACCGCTTTGGTGAACGCGACGGAGACGAAAATCGATACTCAACATCTGTAATTATTGGTGTCGCGGCAGTGGAAAACGCCGATGTACTTAAGTTAGATGAAGACGTGCGTCGCGCACTTGATGAGCTTCAAAAGGACGAAGCATTTACAAATTATAACGCAGAAGTCAGTGCCAGCTTTGCGCCGCAAATTGAAGAAAATATCAGCGAGCTACAGCGTGTACTGCTTGAAGGCCTGGTAGCAGTGCTAGTGGTAGGCTCTATCGTCATTGCCATTCGTGCTTCACTGATCACAGTCGTGTCTATGATTACAGTACTTCTCGCTGCGCTTGGTTTTTTGTACCTAATCGGCTATTCACTAAATGTCATTACTTTGTTTGCGCTTATTCTTGCCTTAGCTCTCATTGTGGACGACACGATAATAATGGTGGAAGCGATTGACGCAGCCAGACATCATCATAGAGACCGGCGAAAAGCCGTGCTAGAGGCGACTCGCAAGGTCAGCCGTGCAATGCTGGCAGCTACCATGACTGCTGCGCTCAGCTTTGCACCACTTCTGTTTGTTGGCGGCGTGTTAGGTAGTTTTATTCAAGCAATTCCTGTAACGATTATTGCGGCGCTATTACTAAGTCTTGTAGTTGCCCTAGTGTTTATACCGTTTTTCGCTCGCAGTATTTTACTTAGTAAAAAACAAATGGGCACAAAAGAGGGAAGCGATACAGCAGCCGGGTTTGAGATGAAAATTGCTAACTTTTTTGCCAGACCAATGCTTTGGGCACGAAACTCCCGCATGAAATTATTTGCCGTAGGCGGCATAGCGGTCTTGATTGGCAGTCTGTTTATAGGAGCAGGTTTATTCATTGCCCGCGACGTAGTTTTTAATATCTTCCCACCTACCAAAGATACTAACGGACTTATTTTACAGATGAACTTTCCGCAGGGAACGACCGTCGAGCAAGCCGAAGCTATAGCAGGTAAAGCTGATGAACTTGCCAGTGAAGTATTAGGTGATAAGTTTGAACATGCATCGTATTTTATGACCGGTGGGGCTCAAAGTGCTGTCGAGCAGATTCAGATTGTTTCATATAATAACCGAGACGTAACATCCCCAGAACTAGTAACATCTTTGCAAGAAAAGTTTGATACGGAACTTACGAATGCGCGTGTATCTGTCGGACAACTTGATGTCGGCCCACCAAGCCAAGCTTTCATTATTCAGCTTGATGCAAGCGACCGGGACGCTGCATTCAAAGCCGCCGGGGAACTAAAGACGTATCTTTCTGGCGTAGAGCTGACGCGGGTGAGCGGCAAAGTGGCGCGACTGACAAATGTTAGCATTTCCAGCCCAGACCAGTACATTCGCACCGACGGAAAGCCGATAATTAACGTTTCAGCTGGCTTTGACGGCAATGATACTACCACATTGGTTACGCTAGCCCAGGACACTGTAAAGAAAGAATTTACAAATGAAAAACTGGCAACCTATGGCTTGACGGGCGAGGCAATCAACTTTGATCTTGGTCAAGAATCAGAAAATCAGGATTCATTCAAAACACTCGCGCTGGCATTTCCAATCATGCTGCTAGTGATGTACGTACTGCTTGCGGCACAGTTTCGTTCATTCTTGCAGCCGCTGCTGATATTCATGGCCATACCGTTCAGCATTTTTGGCATTATGTTGGGACTGAAACTGACCGACAATGCCATCAGCTTCTTTGCCTTGCTTGGCTTCTTTGCGCTAGTTGGTCTGAGCATCAAGAACACTATCTTACTGACTGATTTCGCCAACCAGGCTCGGAGGCAAAATCTGTCGGCTATAGATTCGGCGGTTGCCGCTCTTCGTGAACGTTTTCGTCCGCTTTTTGCCACCAGTGTAACTGCGGTCGTGTCGCTGATTCCACTGGCTATCAGCAGTCCGTTCTGGGAAGGTCTGGCCGTCGTTCTGATATTCGGCCTGTTATCCAGCACGTTCTTGGTCGTCGCGGTATTTCCTTATTACTATTTGGGTGCCGAGTTTTTGCGAACTCACATTTCTGCGACACAATTTTTTGCTTGGGTCGTTCCGACCATCGTTACAGTCATACTGGTTAGCAAATTTGTAAATTTAGGATTAGCGCTGTTAATAGTTCCAATCAGCCTACTCATCTACCCGTTGCAACGGTACTACGTCCGGCGTCTGAACTAATATATGTACTGAAAGTAGTTACCTGGAACGGTTCGTGAAGTAACTTGCCCCAGGGCTTGATAGTTCATTTCGCTGATGTTTGCCGAACCATCTGCATTGACACTTTCGACGTAGACTACATGCATTCCGCGTTGGCCGATAGCTCCAGCTACCGGAGTTGAACCGGTTGAAATTCCTTGAGCACTTGCACGGGCAACCCATGTATTCGCATTACCTAGGTTGTTTGGCAAATCAGACCGCCTGCTTTTGGCGTACCATGTGCAGTAGCCTGCAGCATAGGTATTGCCAGAAGCTGAACCGCGGCTGGCAGTAGATGCTGCATTTGTCTGCGCCCTCTGCCTGGCTGGCTGCTGGGTTTTCTGAACAGGAGGTGCATCTACTGGCGGCGCAACTGGAACTGGACGCTCTGCCAATTGTTCATCAGTAGTAGGAACTACGAACTTTTCACCTACGTTGATAATGTCTGGGTTAGCAATCTGCACGTTCTTGGCATATATTCGCTGCCAGGTCGTTTCATATTGTTTCGCTACGACCGTAAGTGTTTCTCCGGCGGCAATAGTGTGTTCTTTTGCCTTTGGCGGCTCTGTTTTTTCCTCAACAGGCTTCTCTGGGGAGGCAACTACTAAGTCAAGTACCGCAAACTCGTCAGTTATGTTTGATAAATTACTGATTACTGAACCTGATTGCGCCGAAGCGGCTACCTTAGGACTGTCGGCGCTAAATACTAGTGCACACAAAAACAGACCCGCTAGTGTTGCGGTTAATCGCATTCTAAATATCCTCCTAAAACTTTTTCTTCTTGATGAACCAGAAAATACCTTTTATGGTAATGCTGGGACGTGCATACCCACCTCACGAGCAAATAGGCACGAGATATTATCCTACACGATACATATTTGAAGTCAAGTTTTACGGTGTTAGAAAATGCTTATGCTTTTTTAGCAATCTATTAACCCTAGTGTGTAAATAACAGTACGTTATACTTACTTTATATGACTAAACGAATACTCATCATACTAGCTGTTATTTTGACAGTATTAATTTTGATTGAAATCATGAGCCTGCTGCGGCTTGGTAGCAGTTTGGCTGGTTACGCGCGTTTTTGGAAGCAAAGATCGGCCTTGCAGGGAGAGTTTGTGTACGTTGCTCTAGGTGACTCTACGGCACAATCAATAGGAGCAAGCGAACCTTTACATGGCTACGTCGGTATTTTAGCTAAAAAAATCGAAACTAAAATAGGTAAAAAAGTTCGTATCGTGAATTTGAGTGTATCGGGGGCGACGGTTCAGGATCTCATAGATAAACAACTTCCAGAACTCAAAAACTATCAGCCCGACCTGATCACGGTCGGAATCGGGGCAAATGATGTGGCACGAAATAATATGGATGATTTTCCAGCCCATTACGACAGTCTTGCAAAGTCTCTACCGAAAAACACATTCGTTACAAACATGCCGTATTTCGGCGGACGCTTACGTAGAAATGCTGAAGCCATAAAGGCCAGCGAGATTATTAAGTCTGACGCCGAACGATATCAACTTAAACTGGTAAATCTTCAGGATCCTTTGCGTGCACAGAATTCAATACTTAATTACGCCTCGGATTTATTCCACCCGAGTAATCGTGCCTACAGAATTTGGGCCGATGCGTTTTGGCAGAAAATTGAACCGACGCTATGACAGAAATGGGTGTAAGTTTTTCTTTGCACCGCTGCAGTGAACTCGGTTTAGACAAAAAAGAGCTTTTAACAGCCGCCATCAAGGTGCTTAAGTTCAGGCGTTTCAGGCTTATGAGCTACTGGAACATTCATGAGCAGAGAAGGGGTGTTTACGACTTTCGTGAGCTGGATTGGCAGTTAGACTTGATTGCAAAACACGGCGGCGCGGTTTCGTTGTGCTTAGGAAAAAGGCAACCTCGGTGGCCCGAGTGCCACATGCCTGATTGGGCAGCTAAGTTGCCAAATGAAGAATGGCGAAAAGCACTGCAAAACTACATAGAGCAAGTCGTTAACCGCTACAAGAATCATCCCGCACTCTCAAGTTGGCAGTTAGAAAACGAAGCACTATTAAAAGAGTTCGGCTATTGTCCTGATGGCGATTACAGCCGTAGACGATTCAGAACCGAACTGACACTTGTCAAAAAACTCGACCCAAATCATCCGGTAGTCATGACATTGTCCGATAGTTGGGGTTTTCCGTTTCGGAGGCCTAAACCGGACGTGTACGCTATGTCGCTGTATAGAATTACTATTAATAAAGCAGGGATCTATGCGTTTTCAAAACGACCAAAGCTGTTTTATAGATTACGTGCTGCATTCATTCAATTATTTAAAAATAGAAATACTTTTATTCATGAGCTGCAAGCTGAGCCATGGCTCAAAGACGCCATTACTAAAGTTTCAGTGGACGAGCAGTTACGCTATATGAGTCCAGAAATCTTGCAAGAAACTATTGATTTTGCCCAGCAAACCGGGATGAATCCAATAGACTTGTGGGGTCTTGAATGGTGGTTTTGGCTAAAGAAGTCTCATGACAAACCAGAAATCTGGAATATAGTTAAAGAACTTCAGCGTGAACAGCTACGACTAAGTATGCAGTCGTAATCGAACCGTCAAATTGCTTAAGATTGAGCTTAGCGGTTGCATAACCCGCTCTCTTAACCTTAGTGTCTAGCATGCAGGCTCGATGGCCTCGCAGACTCGCCATCCATTCGTGAATCACTAAATCCTGTGAAGGTACGAAAACCAAATCTAAATTTTCGCAACTATAGCCAGCCGTAACACCAAATTTTTCAAACAAATTAAAATAGTATTTACCGTCGGGGTTTTTATGAGCATAGTACTGCCTAGCTGCCATATCGGCTGCTCGTGCGGCGGCTACTTGACCAAGCTCAGCATCAGCAATAAGCGGCAGGGCACCCTGGCTTATACGTTCCGCATTTACTAAACGTAATGTTTCGTTTGGATCTGGAGCATCTATTGGGGCATTGAACAAAATAACTTCATTAGTTTCTGTATCAGCTGTTCCCGGAGCAGCTGCTGTTTGTTTCGGCACGGAAAATAATAAAATTACCAGCAAAAAATAAACTGGCATGAATATATACACTTTCCCAAAAAACCTTTTCATCCAATACTAATTATATCATATTTGTCAATATTTTACCATATTTTCATTACCTATGTCTCAAAACCTCTAAGAAAACACTGGAAATTTTTGACAGGTTATTTGCTGTTGCAAATGACCGAGTGTTTTTGTGAGGTTTTGAGTCATAAGTTTTCATTGTGTTATGAGAAAATCGCTACTTAACGCATGTGGTAATTGTTATGCTAACAATACTATGTAAGAGAGGTACGAATACTATGGGTAGACATGACGAATTAGCACATTATTTACACACGCCGAAGCAACAAAAGTTTAAACAAATTAAACCGATTATTAACAAAACGAACACAGCTACTCCAAGGTCACAACGATTGGGTACTTTAAACCGCCGTGGTTAGATATTTCATAGCGCCATGGCTGTGTGGCAGGCATACTTGTGTGGCAAACCTAAGTGGAAGGAGAGCCTCATGAAAAGAAACGACGATACAAATATGGGAAGTGGCCAAATACCAGCTTATGACGATCAAGGGAATCCGGTCAGTCATGAGGAATCTACTCAGGAAGAGCGTGATTTACTTGGTCTAAATCAGAATGAGGACGACGAGCAGATGTAAAAGTCTATAAGACTTATCGTCCAAAAACTGAGTGACCCGGCTTTTCCCCCGAAGCCGGGTCACTCGTTTTTTGGAAATTAGTTACTCACTCATAGACTAGCCCCAGACTGGAAAAAAATCACAATGAGCGAAATATATTACAGAAAATAAGCATCAATTCCGTTACATTAGGAGCATTACTACTTAAAGAGGAGAAAGCATGACAGATAGAACATCACCAAACCTAGTAGCAGTCTCACTCTTCGCTGGATTAGCCGGAGCGCTAGCAGCGATGTTATTGGCACCGCGGTCTGGTGCTGATACTAGAAAGAAGATTCACGATCAAGCAGACGATTTGACTGAGCGTACCCGCGACAATTTCCATGAAGTTAAAGATACGGTTAGTAAAGGCTTGGATAAATTTTCTTCAGTAATCAATAAGACGAGTGCTAAAGCGAAGAATGAATACGAAGATTTGAAGGACAGAAGAGAACGTCTGGATAACGAGGAAAGAGCTATGCTTCGTACATGGGAAGAAGAAGCCTAAATTCGCCTCGCATCGTACGACGTGACCGATTACAGCAATTAAATTAGGAGTTAAATATTATGGCTATGAATATCATTATGTGGATTATTTTCGGGGCATTAGCTGGTTGGATTGCATCAATTATTATGCGAACCAACGAAGAACAAGGCGCAGTTGCAAACATCATCATCGGAATCATTGGAGCGTTTATAGGTGGCTTTGTAGCCCGAACATTCGGTGGTAGCGGTGTGACCGGATTCAACCTTGGAAGCGTAATTGTGGCTATCTTAGGTGCTGTTCTACTACTCTTCGTCATACGAATGTTTAGTGGACGCGGCAACACTATGACGCGGTAACGCATATAGTAAACAGTTACTCGAAAGCTAACTGAGAATCCCCAGTCATCGTGCTGGGGATTCTGCTTTTTTAAATTTTTTTCTCTTCTACATAAATACGACAAAATGTTAGAAATATCATAGAGCCGTGTTGGTATAGTCTTTATGCTAAGACTACTGAATGCATAAATTAAAGAGGGAATGTATACATGTTAGACAGTTTAAGAAACCGCTACAAAAAAATTGGACGTAAAGAACGTGAAGATTGGATGTGGTACGAAGATCCATATAAATAGGGATTTTGGTTTAATTTATAGTTTTATAAAAAAATAACAGAAAGGTGCGCAGCGTGAATAAATTTGGCCCAAAAACTAGAGAAACCATTGAGCAGTCTATGGATCAGTTCAAAAAGGGCAAACTTAGAAGCAGCGAAAGTAGTAAGAAATCATCGGGTCTCAGACAAGCTTCGTCTATAGGCATATCTGATTCATTATTCAAGAGCTACAAAGTCCCCAAGCGGAAATAGTTTTCAAGCAATCTTTAAAGCCTCCTGATACGTCGGGAGGCTTTTTTAAATACTGCGGAGGGCTTCGATTGGGTCTTTACGGGCGGCACGTAATGCTGGTGTAATTCCGAACATGATGCCGACCACCAGACTGACGGCCGTTGCGACCAACACTATCTGCAAAGTAATGACTGGTTGGATGTCAGTAAAGATTCGTAACAGATAATTTACGATTACGGCCATGAGCACACCTACAACACCGCCCACGGAGCTCAACACAGCTGCTTCCAATAGGAATTGGCTGAGAATTTGCTGATTGGTTGCCCCCACAGCTTTACGTATGCCTATTTCATGCGTACGTTCGGTTACAGACACCAACATAACGTTCATGATGCCGATACCGCCAACGATCAATGAAACTGCCGCAACTGCCGCAATCATGGTCGTAAGCAGGGTTAATAAAGAGTCCGCCAAGCTAATATTCTCGTCTTGACGAAGCACGGTGAAATCTTCTTGACCGCCACGACTGGCTTTTAGTGAGCCGCGTACATCATTTGATAATTGGGCCGCCATATCAGGGCTAGTGGGCTTTAATAAGATTTGGTATATATGCGTCTGGCCACCTGCCACTTCCTTACTAATGTCATACGGTATAAAAATTGCATTGTTGTAATCAGCAGTAGGAGTTAAAGGGCTGGCAGGGAACTCATCAAACACACCACGCACCATAAAGTTACGCCCGCGGAATTCAAATGACTTACCGATTGGTACGTTTTCTTGGAAAAACTTTTCTGCGACACGTTTGCCAATGACAGCCGTACCTTTATTAGCATCGCTGTTCTCATAAAATGTGCCGTAGGCTAATTCTTGATTCAGTACCTCTGGTACACCTGCTGGCGCACCTATCACCACAGCTTCGTCGTAAGTCCGGTCAGAACTTTTCAGAACACCTGGGACCAAATTCATCGGTACCACCAAACGGGCATTCTGAATCTTTTGCAGTCCTTGCCAATCTGTCTCGTTGAGATTTCCCGCACCTATAAGTCCAAGAACGTTATAGCCTGTCACGCTGCCGTTCGCATCACGATTAACGACTTTTCCAGGCCTGACAGTTATTAAATCTGGGCCAAGCTGGCTGATTTGTTTGTTGACTTGCTGCTTTACGCCTTCACCAATACTGACGGTAGTCACGACGCTAACAACCCCTATGATTATGCCTAGCATAGTTAAGAAACTGCGCCATTTAGCGCTTTTTAGGCTGGCCAAGGCAAGCTTTGCATTATTACGCCACAGCATATGACTTACGCACCGTACCTTCCTAAGTTGAACAAAGTCCAACTTTGAAAGGTACTCTTGGCATCTAACACATTTTTCAGCTCCATTCCTCCTGAGCAGTACTGTTCGTACAACTCAGTCCGGTACTCACTGAGAAAATGCACTGGATACTCAAGTGCGAAAGTCATAATCATTTTTGCTCACCTCGTTTTGTGGTGCGAGCACGGTAGGTTTTGGATCTGATTGCTTTCTTTTTCGTTTTTGTCGCTTTGGGCAAGGCATCGCCTGGAAGCGCTTCCATAAGTGCAGAAACACCCTTGAGGTCATCAGTAACGGTGCGTTTTGGCATAAAATACATGCTACGTCGCAAGGAAACTGGCATTTCACCAACTTCTGAGTGTTCATCGGCCACGACTGAGCCGTCTTGCATAAAGACTACACGACTGGCGTAGCGGGTAAGCGCAGGGTTGTGGGTTACTAGCAGCACGGTATTACCAGCTTTATGAATATCGCTCAACAGTTCCATGACAAGACGAGATGAAGCGCTATCCAAATTACCGGTCGGTTCGTCGGCAATGATGATGTTCGGATCATTTATAAGTGCACGCGCTATCGCCACACGCTGAGCCTGACCGCCACTCAGGTGCCTAGGCATAAAATATTCGCGGTCGGCTAGCCCTATTCGCTCAAGCATAGCTACAGCCCGTTTGAGACGACGAATCTTGGTCGTACCTTTATATGCCAACGGTAATGCTACATTTTCGAGCACCGTTAAGCGTGGAAGAAGGTTGAAAGACTGAAACACATAGCCGATAGTGTCTCGACGGACCTTGGCGCGCCGTCGCTGCTTGAGTCTGGAAACGTTTCGACTATTTAATGAGTAGTCTCCATGAGTGGGATGATCCAGTAAGCCGATGATGTTCATGAGCGTAGTCTTGCCAGAACCGCTTGGTCCCATTATGGCCACGAACTCTCCTGGCTCAATACTCAGGGTAACTTCCTCAAGAGCCACGGTTGCTGCATCACCGAAGCCGTAGAGTTTGCTCACGTCTTTTAAATCTATTATCGCCATATGTTCACCATAGTCTAACTCCTATGCACTAAATAATTCAAGGTGTTAATTGTAGTATTTTTTCGCTATAATCCATTTGGCTTGAAAAAGTATTTAAAACCAAAATTGTAAACCACGGAACTGTTTGCAATTTTGAGAGGAAGAAGCGACTTTGGAGGTGAAATAAAGACAATTTATTGGCTTTATGGAAGCTGAGCGTCGGTTATGACGAGGAGAGGTCGCATAGTGGCCTAGTGCGCCACCTTGGAAAGGTGGTAAGGGGGCAACCCCTTCGAGGGTTCAAATCCCTCTCTCTCCGCCAAATTTTTACTATAGACAACGTCAGCATTTATATGACTTACACACAGGCAGTCCACACCCCCGTTGATTGTGCTTGAGGTTATTTAGGATACGTATTATACTTACCGTGTACTATCAAAAAAAATTACAGCAACAGATAAGAAAGGGTGGGCATTAACATGTCATTCAAGTCAAATAGTAAACAGCAGGGTTTCACCATAGTTGAACTCTTAATCGTTATTGTCGTTATTGGTATTCTAGCGGCATTAGTAGTAACAACCTTTACGGGTATACAACAGCGAGCTCGCAATACTGAGCGTCAGACAGATATTAAAGCTATCCATGGTCAGGTAGAAGCCTACTATGCACAGAACGGTCGTTATCCGACACTGGCTAACTTAAACGATGGTACCTTTAGAAGTGCCAACATGAAGGGGCTTGATGCTGAAGCATTGAAAGATCCTAAGGGAACAGGTCAGACACTAGTGTCTGCTGCCGCAGCTAATGCCTACGCTTATGACGTAACGGCAACTGGTGGGGGAGCCTGTGATAACAGTACGAATGACTGTACTGTCTATGTCTTGACTGCTACCAATGAGGGTGGTGGGACGTTTGCTAAGAATAATTTGAACTAATAGTTCAACGAGAAGCCAAAAATTTAAAGAGGGTCCAAAATAGCCCCTCTTTTTATTGGAAAATATTACAGAATCAGCTGACTTTCGTACCAATAGTATCGCCAGCAAGGACACGACCTAGGTTACCCTCGGCCATAGCATCAAAAACGAGTACGGGCATGTCTTGTTCCATTGCAAGACCGAGTGCTGCTTTGTCCATTACTTTGATAGCTTCGTTTTCTAAGGCTTGCTGGTATGGAAGTTCGTCAAATTTTTTAGCATCACCGTGCTTGGCAGGGTCTTTATCGTACACGCCATCGACTTTTGTGGCTTTCAGTACGATTTCACAGCTTAGTTCGAGTGCCACGTTTACTGCGGCAGTATCGTGCGTAAAATACGGTCGGCCGATACCGCCGGCAACAATTACGACGCGGTTCTGGCTCAAATGTTTGTCTGCTCGGCGAAAAGAGTACATTTCGGCGACTTGGTCAGCAAAAATATTACTCAAACACCTGGTGCTGATACCTTGAGCCTCAAATATGTCAGTCATAGCCATGGAGTTAATAAGACCGGATAACATGCCCATGTGATCGCCGGTTACGCGGCGAATACCATGGCCAGCAACCTCTGCGCCCCGCACTAAATTGCCACCGCCAACGACAATCACAATTTGAATGCCAGCGCTCTGGGCTTTCTTAACTTCTTTGGCAAAATAGGTAGCTACATCTGGGTCAATTCCGGCATCAAACTTACCAGCGAGCTGTTCACCAGATAGCTTGAGTAACACACGTTTATACATTGCTATGTAGTTTATCAAGTATACTCATATATATGAAAATATATTCGTGGAATGTTAATGGTATCCGGGCGGTAGTTAAAAAAGAGACATTTCAGGCATTCATAGCGAAACATCAGCCAGATATTTTGTGCCTGCAGGAAACCAAAGCCGAACAGGGCCAGGCAATTATCGATTTGTCAGGGTATGAAGAATACTGGAACTCATCCCGGACCAAAAAAGGTTACTCCGGTACAGCTATATTCACCAAGATTAAGCCGATTGCGATTATAAACGATATTCCAGACGATACTGCTAAAAAGCATGGCTTAGTTGCCGATAACTATGGCGACTCAAATATGGAAGGCCGGGTGATAGCAGCCGAATTTGCCGACTTTTACGTCGTAACCGCTTATACGCCCAATGCTAAGGACGGTCTAGCTCGCATCACCCTTCGCCAGCAGTTTGATGCGGCCATGACAGCCTACTGCGCCGAGCTGCAGACAAAGAAACCAGTCGTGTACTGTGGCGATATGAATGTCGCACATACTGAAGACGACCTAGCTAACCCTAAACCAAATATCGGCAAAAAGGGTTTTAGTAATGAGGAGCGCGCGGGCTTTGATAATTGGTTGGCGGTTGGTTTTATTGATACGTTCAGAATATTCAAGCAAGGCAACGGCTTCTACACCTGGTGGAGCCACTTCGCCAACTCCCGTGCCCGCAACGTCGGCTGGCGTATTGACTACTTTCTAGTTTCTAACACCTTGAAAAACAAAGTTACACAGGCGGAAATCCACCCAGAAGTCATGGGCTCCGACCACTGCCCGATAAGTATCAGCATGAGCACATGAAGCAATTAACATTGTTGTTTTTATTAAAAGAAAACCAAGTTTTGCTGGCGATGAAAAAACGTGGGTTTGGAGCAGGTCGCTGGAACGGTGTCGGAGGCAAGCTTGACGAGGGAGAAACTATAGAGCAGGCGCTTATACGGGAATGTCAGGAAGAGATTGAAGTAACACCAAAAAATTTTACGCAAATGGCCGAAATAATTTTTCATGAACAGCACGAAGGTGAGCAGAAAACTATGCAAGTACATGTGTTCACATGTTCAGAGTGGGATGGCGAGCCAAACGAAACCGAAGAAATGGCACCCAAGTGGTTCAATATTTCTTCTATTCCATATGACGAAATGTGGCCAGATGACCCTTACTGGCTACCCCAGGCTCTTGCTGGCAAAAAACTTAAGTGTGAATTCCATTTAGACGCACACGACCAAATTATCAGCAAGACGGTAAAAGAGGATGAGTTCCTGTATGAGTAAGAAATTTGCGGTGTTTGATATTGATGGGACACTGATTCGATGGCAGCTGTATCACGTCATGGTTGATAAGCTGGCTAGTAAAGGTGTTCTTGGACCAGACGCCAAGCAAAATTTGCGCGAGGCTAGGATGATTTGGAAACGCAGGGAGCATCCTGAATCGTTTAAGGCATACGAGCGAACTATTATTCAAGCCTACGAAGATGCACTCCAACACCTAAGTACAGAAAATTTTGACCAGATGATTGCAAGTATTATTGAAGAATACAAAGATCAAACATATATCTATACCAGAGATTTACTAATGAAATGCAAAGCGGACGGGTTCTTTATGTTGATTATATCTGGCTCCCATCATGAGCTTATTGAACAAATCGGTAAATACTACGGTTTTGACGATTATGTCGGTACACATTATGGAAGAAAAGACACAGGTTTCAGCGGCGAAAAGCATGTCGGTAGCCAGGATAAAGCAGCGGTTCTCAACAAATTAGTAGAAAAACACAAGCTAACTTACGAAGGAAGCTTAGGAATAGGCGATAGCGGTAGCGATATATCTATGCTGGAGTTAGTCGAACAACCGATCGCGTTTAACCCTGACAAAATACTGTTCGACAAAGCTGAGGGAAATAACTGGCCGGTAGTTATCGAGCGAAAGAATATGGTTTACAAATTAACACCCAAGAGCGGTGAATACGTTCTAATCAGATAAACTAGATAACCTCTATTTATTATATCATATTTGTCAATATTATGCTATGCTGTACCTATGCCTGTATCAAGGAGAACGACTGAAGCCTACAAGGCGACTGAGAGACAGAAGGAAGCGGAACGCCGCAAGAGCAGACGACGGCCAGTATCTTATGAACAGTATGGTAGCAAACAGGAAACGGCACCGTACCTTGAAGTATCTCTTGGCAGACATGTGGTTGACGGACAGTTACATGAAATCACCCAACGAATCGGCAAACGCGCAGGGCTTACGGCTTTACAGCCACTAGCTCTAATTCTGGTGCCGGGACACGAAATCGCACAAAAAACCAATTTTGGATTGCTCGTGCCCGGTAAACCGAGGTTAGCACCTGAAAAAGTGATAGAACTATTAATAACAAAAATGCGTGACCCAAAGTTAAATCCCGCCAAACGTTTGGCAGAATCTTCTGCCGACTCACTCAGTGTAGAAGTGGAAGGAATCGTACCTAGGAAATGGAGTAAGGCCCATAGGGCTGCAGCTAAAATTGTAGATGTGGCCACTACCGACTACCCGACATCTGGACAGTTATATGGCGAAAAAGCAGCAGTGCTGCAGCGTTTAGGTAATCGCGTGCATGATATTTCAAAACCACTGGAAAACATTGATCATTTTATCCACTTTGCCGAAGTTAATGTCCAAGCTTTGCCATCATTTCAGGCAGCAGGATTCATAGAACTAGCACGCGGTAATATTGATATACTTCTTGGTCCTCTCGAACCGATTCAGACACCGAAAAGTGCAGACTAAATGGATTACTGGCACAAACAGACCCAAGACAAGCCGTTATTTGAAGATCTCATATGGAGTCGGCCTGAGAACAAACAGACGCGAGGTAAATTGCTGATTATCGGTGGTAACTCATTTGGGTTTTCAGCCGTGGGCGAAGCATATCATGCGGCTCAAATTGCAGGTATCGGCACTGCCCGAGTATTGCTGCCGGAAGCTATCCGTAAAGTTGTCGGCTTAGTACTAGAACACGCCGAGTACGGCGCCAGCACACCTAGCGGCAGTTTCAGCCAAAAAGCACTTGGCGAGTGGCTGGATAATTCTATGTGGGCGGACTCAGTGCTGATAGCAGGAGATCTAGGCCGTAACTCTGAAACCGCGATTTTGGTTGAGAAGTTCTTAGAAAAATCATCTTCCGCTGTTACGATCACAAAGGATGCGGTCGACTACTTTATTCCGTTGGCAAAAACCTACCACGCGCGACCGAATACAACACTTGTGCTTAGCTTGGCGCAACTCCAAAAACTCGCCACAGCCCTTGGCTTTGACCAAGCATTCCGTTTAGGTATGGACCTAGTTCAACTCGTTGATACCTTACATGATTTCACCGCCAAATACAGGTTAGAAATAATTACTAAACATTTAGAAGTAGTGGTTGTTTCAGTTGGTGGCGAGGTTAGCACCTCTAAGCTTGACCAAGATAAAGAAATTTGGCGAGTCAGCACCGCAGCTCAAGCAAGTACTTGGCGACTACAAAACCCCTCGAAGCCATTTGAAGCCTTAACCACCTCATTAATCTGATACAAATGGTGCCGCTGGTCGGAGTCGAACCCTTCGCAGGTTGCCCGTTCGCGATTTTGAGTCAAGTAGCCTAGCTACTTGTTTCAAATTACATTGGTGCCGCTGGTCGGAGTCGAACCGACACGGGTTGCCCCACACGATTTTGAGTCGTGCGCGTATACCAATTCCGCCACAGCGGCTTCAATGTAATTTGAAAGGTGCACGTATACAAACCGGGGTCCCCACAAAACCTGTTTTGTGGGGTTTAGTTCCGCCACAGCGGCTTCATTTGAAACAGATAGCTAAGACTGTCACATTATATTATACTTATATCTGTTAGAACAGCATTAGAATTATGAGTACAGACGATAATCCATTATTTGATCCCAGCAAATACAATATACCTACCAAACATGGCAAGGTTATTAAGCCTGTCCATGACAATATTGTTCCAGATCCGGTCTCAAAAAAAACGGGTGCGACAGAAGTTGTTTCGTTACTGCGCGGCAGAATTGACAAATTATATGCCAACGAACCGGACGCTCAAGAAGAGTTAGCGGAAGCAGAGGCGGCGGGTCGCAATCGGTCAAAACACCAGCAGTTCATGCACGAGATTAGTACGTCGGGCAAATCACTAGCAGAAATTCAGACCGCTTGGCACGCCTATTACCAGGAGTTGCCGAACGAAGAAAAACACCAAGTCTGGCAAGAATTCTATAGCGAACACGCCAAGGCTTCTCGACATGCCCAGGCGGCCGTGCATAAGCAAAAAACTCATAGCTCAGAATCCAATGTGTCTCAGGCTAGTCATCATGCCGCAAAAGCTCAACCACTGAAGCGTAAAAACGACACCCGGACAGTCAGTGCTATTAAAACCGAGCTGCTACATAAGGTAATCACGCGCAGACCAACCAAACGCGGTCATGCCGGCCACTCATTGTTATTCGGACTAGGTATGGGTGGGTTAGTCGCGGCTATCATGTTGTTTAGTTTTTTCAATGAACGTTTTGTTGCGCCATTTATAAGCCCCAGCAAGAGTGTCAGCAATACGCCAATTATTATTGACCCAGCTAGCACTGCTGTTGGGCCGGAGTCCAAGATTATAATTCCTAAGATTAACGTAGAGATACCGGTGGTTTTTGACGAAGAATCAACAGAAGAAGCAGCCGTACAGAATGCCCTAGAGGAAGGCGTGATTCACTATGGCACCACCAGTAATCCTGGCGAACAAGGCAATGGAGCGATATTCGGACATTCAAGCAACAATATTCTGAACAAGGGTAAATACAAATTTGCATTCGTACTATTAAAACGTCTAGAATCTGGTGATATTTTTTATGTGCAAACCGGTGGCAAAAGGTTCGCTTACCGCGTTTACAAAAAAACAGTCGTAACGCCGGAAGAAGTGTCTGTTTTAGGTACGCAAGATAAACCCTCTACCATGTCGCTCATTACATGCGACCCACCCGGTACTAGCATAAATCGCCTAGTTGTTGTCGGCGAACAGATTAGTCCAGACCCAACCGTAAACGTCGCCAGCAGTGCCCAGCCTGGCGGTGTCGCACCAGCGCTATTGCCCAGTAACGCACCCAGCTTATGGAGCCGTTTTACTAGCTGGCTGAGTACCTAGGTTTTTTCTCCTGAGCTAAGAGGTGCTTATGGTATTATTGAATGAAGTGAAACAGGGAAAAAAATCGTTTACTAAGCACAGGATTAAAATTATTCGGGCGGCGTCACGGTCTGCCGTTTATTATTCCTTACAAAACCGCTACCGACAGCGGCGACGGTTATTCATTGGCTTTGAAACGCTCAGTATAGTATCCGTCATCGTTCTCTCCATCTTCCTTCAAACCTATCTTCAGATTAGTCCTCCTACTTATACACTCAATGACCCGGTTTATAGTCTAGTCGGCGACAGCCGAGACGACACAGCTCAGTACCTGACCAAAGACGAAAAGACTGGTAAGTTCAGTTTTGCTTTGCCCAAAGCAGAGCAGGGCGAAGAAGCCAGTGCCCATACGGGTAGAATTGCTGATGCTTACCAAGCTTCCTTACCCCTAAAAGCCAGTGAGGGTGTGTCGTATACCGATACCAAGAGCAATATAGCGATAGGTCTTGTGCCGCAGTTTAAGACTGGTGAAGGCCGTAAGGTAGATGGTGACCATATAGTCTACCCAGCTGGTAGCAACAGTCAGCTAGTCTATACGCTTAAATACAACGGGCTGAAGGAAGACATCATCATCCATGAGCCAGTTACAGGTAGTGGAGCCTTAGAACACGGCTTTGAGCTAGTACTGCCTAGTGGGGTAGAAGCTCGACTGGACGACCAAGGCAATATTGGCATATACAGCAGTGACCCAACCTTGTTCGGCAACATCAGCTTTGGCAGCGATGAAGACCGGGCAAAGGTAGACAAAGCCCGTGAGAACGGAGATAAGACCAACCTAGTAGTAACCATCCCCAGCCCAATAGTCAAAGACGCTACCGGCCAGGAATACACCGACAAAGCTAGCTTTACACTTGGCGACAAACGAACCAAGCAGGCAACTGAAGCCAATACCCAAGACAACCTACCAGAAGAGGTCAAAGCACAGATGCAAACCAAAACTACCCAGAACGTCTATGACCTAACTATCCAAAGCAAAGATCTTAAAGAACTTAAATATCCTATAAGTATTGACCCGACTATACAGACCAGTAGCGGGAGCGACTTTAATAAAGTCACCCAAGAGAACGGGGTAGAGGTAGACAATACTAATA
>JACDFO010000037.1 GCA_013815785.1 Candidatus Saccharimonadota bacterium
CTCAACCTCAAAACTAGCGGTAATCGTATCGTTTACTTTGAGGTTAGATGATTGTGACAGTTGTAATCCTTGTGACAGCACGATTGAGCCATTAACTGATGCAGTTGAACCAAACCATGTTTCAAACCAATACACGAAGTTATAGCTTCCGCTGTAATATCTACCAGTGGTTCCAAAGGGTGCTCTGCCGTAGAGACCTTGCGGATTATTGTATGCATGAGGTGTGTAGCAGTACAGGGAAGAAGTAGCAGCATTTACAATAAAGTGAGTACGATAAAGTACGCCATCTTCGTCATAAAAACGTACGTCTTGGTTTGGGTAAAGATTGGGTTTGTAAAAGTTCTTCTCGGTGCCACATACCCAGCTTGTACTTGGGCTCCACCAGTTCATATTTCCTCGGGCTCGCTCGAAGTGGTAGCGAAGTACCCAGACGCCACTATCTATCTGATAAAAGAAATTCGAAGCGTCCTCACAGCTGCCGGTAGTCGGACAACCGTAGCCCATTGCCTGGGCAATTTGACGATCTGTCGGGTTCGGACTGGTTATAAGGCTTTGTTCTTTTTGGAGAGTCGCTAAGATGGCTTGAGGGTTGATGCCATATATCTGAGCTGCGTAGTAGATAATTTGAGAAGCAGGTACAGTTTGATCGCAAGGAGCGCCGACGGCAGTGTAGGCCTGTCTTTCTTTACTGTTTGCCCCATAGCAGTTTAAATAGAAGCTTCTATTGGCAAGCCCGCTTCCTTTGCTAGCCAGGAAGCTTTGAATAGTAGAGGCAGACATCGTAGAACTGTTAAGAAAACTTACGTCGTCTATTATGTTTGCACCGTTATATGCCGCATTAGCTTTTTGAGATGAGCCCAATAGGAAAACCGCTGAAGCGAGAGACAGTAAAACGAAGAAGTAAAGTGGTTTGCGAGCCATGACTATTTAAACCTCACCGGAATTTCAGTGTTACTTGATTCAATGCCATCAGGTGATGAGTTGAATATGTCCAGTCGTCCATTTGTGCCAGTAGTAGAAAAATCGAATGACCCCGAAAAATTACCATTTACTACAGAAAGTGTTCCTTGGGCTATTACGCCGGTTACATCATCTATAAGTCGGAATGATACCTGGGATAAACTGGAGCTCCCACTCAAGGTGTCCCCGTTTTTTACGACCGAATCTTTCCCGGGTGTGTAGACAGTGATTTTTCCGTCGGATGACTTTTGCCACTGGCTCTCGGCAGGAATGTCGGTAAGATTTCCGCCGGTGTCTTTAATAATGCCCTCGTTGCGACTGGTGTCGGCTATTAGCCTTTCGTCACCGTCAGAAAAATCCGCTTGTGCGGTTGGGGCTGTGCTGGTGGTTTTTGCTTCGGTAGAAGTAGGTTGTTTCTTGGAATAGAGGTTGATGACCTTAGTTTTTTCAAGAACAATAAGTAATACTAACAGCGCTAAAACAACACCAACTATGATTAGTAAGGTCTTCTGATTCGATGTCTTCTTAAATTTATTCGAGTACATTTTTATTTTCGCCTATTACATGTACCATAATAACACAAAATCCTTATGATTACAATATAACTTTAATCATGTCGGCTATAGAATTATAGATAAGAAATATTATTTGTTCAATTCATCGTATTAACCGATAAATGACACAACAGACTGAGGGCTCAGCCTCTGATATCATGGATACGTATGATTACAGTTATTATTGCGGGAGGGTCTGGTACGCGCTTGTGGCCATTATCTACTCCTGAGTATCCGAAACATTTACTTTCATTAACTGGCAGTAAATCATTAATAAGATATACCTATGAGCGGGCCATACCGGCAAGTCGTGCTATCTATGTGGTAACCGAAGCAAGTCATGCGCATCATGTCAAAGAGCAACTTCCGGAATTAGACGAAGAGCATATTATTATTGAGCCGGCGCGTAGAGGAACGGCTAATTGCATCGTTGCGGCTCTTAGCCAGGTAGCCTCTGGAGTTAAACCAAACGAAGCCGTTGCATTCTTGCATGCTGATCATTACGTTCGTGATACTGCTGGATTTGGGCATACTTTTAATGTAGCAAGTAAGGTTGCTGAAAAGTCTGGACGCATCGTGCTTGTAGGGGTAGAGCCTGATCACCCGGTAACTGGTTTTGGCTACATTCAGAAAGGCGACGTGTACGATGGTGAAAACTTTGTTTTCTCAGTCGATAGCTTTAAAGAAAAGCCTGATCACCAAACAGCGCAGCGCTACCTTAACAGCGGGCAATTCTTATGGAATTGTGGCTATTTTCTTGCAACCCACGAAGTGTTTATAAGTGCTATGAAGAAGCACGCCGACGATCTCTTTAAGAATTACGAGGAACTTGTGATAACGGACGGCGATAAGGAAGAGTTCAAGAGTGCGTATTTAGGATTTGAGAATGAAGCGATTGACTACGCATTAATTGAAAAGGTAGATGATCTTTTAGTAGTACCAGCAAGTTTTGATTGGCTAGATCTTGGTTCGTATGGTGATCTGCATAAGGCAGTAGGTAGTGACGAACAGGGAAACTACATCAAAGGCGGAAACGTAGAAATTGCTGGCGTAGAGAACTCTATCATTAGAAATGATGAATCAAAACCATTGGCTGTTATCGGTCTCGACAATGTAGCCGTGATAAATACGCCACAAGGGATTTTGGTTACCAGGAAGGATCTTGCGCAGCAAGTAGGTGAGGTTAGTAAACGAATTTCAGCAAAAAAGGAGACTAAATGAAGAAACTGATTGCATTTGATTTGGACGGAACGTTAGCACCAAGTAAATCTCATTTTGACCCAAGAATGGTAGCACTTTTTAATAGGCTATTAGCTACTTATCAGGTCTGCGTGATCTCAGGTGCTAAATATGAGCTTTTCCAAAGGCAGTTCTTGGCACAAATAACATCTGAAACCAGTCTGCTTGAACGTTTACACTTGATGCCCACAACCGGGACTCGGTACTATCGGTTTGAAAATGGAAGTTGGAATCTGCAATATGCGGAAGATTTTAGCTCGGAAGATCGGACGCGGATAATAAAGGCGCTCGAGGAGGGTATTAATGAGACAAACAGCGGCGTTGACAAAACCTATGGTCCGACAATAGAAGACAGAGGAAGCCAGATTACCCTCTCGCCGCTAGGTCAAGAAGTTGTTGCAGAACTAGGCGACAAGGGGCTGGAAATCAAAGAAAACTGGGATCCGGATATGAAAATTCGCATGCGTATCGCGGCTGTCGTGCAACAAAAAATACCAGACTTTAACGTGAAGGTGGCTGGGCTGACATCTATTGACGTTACCATCCCGGGTGTTGATAAAGCATACGGTATGAAAAAGCTTATGGAAGCCAATAAGCTTCAAAAAGAAGATATTTTGTTTGTGGGCGACAAGATCGTGCCCGGTGGCAATGATTATCCTGTCGAAGAAATGGGTATTGACTGTATTAGCGTACGAAGCTGGGAAGACACTGCTTACACTATCGAG
This sequence comes from Candidatus Saccharimonadota bacterium, assembly GCA_013815785.1. Lineage (GTDB taxonomy): Bacteria > Patescibacteriota > Saccharimonadia > Saccharimonadales > JACDFO01 > JACDFO01. The sequence continues at coordinate 3,479 of JACDFO010000037.1, forward strand.
GGTATTATTGGCGTTGCTTAAGTTACTCGACCGTAACTGACTTGGCTAAGTTGCGGGGGCGGTCGACGTTTAGGTTTTTTTCTACAGCAACGTAATACGAGAATAATTGTAATACGATGGCTATGAGCAGTGGCTGTAGCTGTTCTAATGTATCGGGTATGTAAATGACGTCACTAATAAGCTTTTTAATTTGTTTGTCGCCTTTTGTCGCGATTACTAGTACTGGACCTTTGCGCGCTTTGATTTCTTCTATGTTTGACAGAGTTTTTTCCAGTAGCGGCGACTTGCAAGCGATGGCAAATGTAGGAAAATCTTGGTCTATCATGGCTAGCGGACCGTGCTTCATCTCGCCGGCGGCGAAGCCCTCGGCATGAATATAGCTGATTTCTTTTAGTTTCAAGGCGCCTTCTAGTGCGCATGGATATGAGTAATTGCGTCCTAGATATAGAAAGTCACGGTACCCGGAGTATTTTTTAGCAAGTATCTCAATTTCTTCTGTGTGTTCGAGAATTTCTTTGGCTTTTTCTGGTAGTTTGAGTAGTTCCTGAAGTAAGGGCTTGTATAGCCTTGTCCGGCCTTGGCTCAAGTGAAGAGCAATTTCGGCTAGCACGGTTACCTGAGCTATAAACGCTTTGGTGCTAGCCACAGATTGTTCTGGGCCGGCGTGGCAATACACCCCAGCGTCCGTCATGCGCGCTATGGTAGAGCCGACAGTGTTTACGATACCGAGCCTTAGCACACCGTAGCCTTCAACTTTTTTGATAGCTGCGATGGTATCGGCTGTTTCACCCGACTGTGAAATGGCGAGAAGTGCTGTGCTCCGCGAGAAAGGTTCGTTGCGGTATTTGAACTCTGAAGCAAGTTGAACTTCTACTGGAATACCAGCCAGCTCCTCGATTAAATATTCACCAACCAGACCAGCGTAATATGATGTACCACAGGCAACTATGACGATACGGTCGATATATTTCAGTTGTTGGTCTACGCTCTCTAAACCACCAAGCTTAACAGTGTTTGTGTCTGCTCGGAGGCGTCCACGTGTTGCAGACTGGATAGTTTGCGGTGCTTCAAAGATTTCTTTAAGCATAAAGTGTGGATAGTCACCGAGAACGGCTTTTTCTTGGTCAAAATCGAGTTCTTCGTGTTCTCGGTGTACGGCGATGGCTTTTTGAATATCGTGAATTTTTACATCATCAGCAGATATTTCGGCTACTTCATAATCGTTCAAATATATGACTTTTTTGGTGTGCTCCATAATTGCGGTAGGATCGGAGGCCAAAAAGTTTTCGTGTACTCCAACGCCTATGACAAGAGGACTGGATAAACGGGCAACGTATATTTTCCCGGGTTCTTTTGCATATACAGCACCAATTGCGTAGGCACCGACTAAGTCTTTTAATGCTGCTTCGAACGCTTCCAAGAAACTCACCGTGCCTGCCTGCTTTCGGGCGGAGCCCAAAACTCTGCCAGCACTTGCACCTAGATTGCTGCGTTTCGAACTCCGGTTCGCAGTCACCGTACTTATAGGTACGGCTTCTTTACGCTCCTCGTCCGTGCCTTGCACTCCAGACGCCTGAGTCTCTTGGGAAACCCCTTCTATGAGGTAGTAGTCTATGAGGTGAGGTATAACTTCTGTGTCGGTTTCTGAAACAAATTTGTAACCGAACTTCTGCAGGCGACTGCGAATTACTTGATAGTTTTCGATGATGCCATTATGTACAACAAAAATAGTTTCATCTGTATTTTGATGCGGATGGGCATTTAATATGCTTGGCGAGCCATGTGTAGCCCAACGAGTGTGGCCTATAGCTAGATTTGCTGTAATTGTACCTTGCTCCGCCAGCTCTTCTTCTAACGCCTCGACTCGACCAACTTGTTTGATTGTAAGTGGCTTGTCTTTGCTAATAAAACTAATCCCGGCTGAATCATAGCCTCGGTATTCTAATGCCTTCAGACCGCTTAGAACTGGCTTAACAGCCGATTTATTTCCTATATAACCAACGATTCCGCACATACAGTAACACTCCTTTGTCTAAAGCGACAAAGACTATTGTAGTACGTTGTGTAGTTCAGCCTGCAAGTTTTTATGAAATGCGGTAATAGAAAATTTAGCGGCGGCAGTTTTTATACCATCATGCGAATATTTGTTGCTAGAAAAGGCTTGAATCGCCTCGGCTAGGGATTCTGGGGTTTGTTTGGTAAAGAACTGACCGGTTTTGCCTTCGACGATGAAATCCAGAGCTCCACCGGCTTTATAAGCTATAACCGGCGTACCGGCTGCCAGAGCTTCGACCGGGGCGATACCGAAATCATCTACGCCTGGAAATAGAAAGGCTTCGGCTGACTGTAAATAATGGGGTAATTCACGGTCGGTGACTTTTGTTAGGAACGTAATGGTTTTGCCTGCCATTTTCTTGAGTTTTTTGTGGTCTGGCCCGTTGCCAATAACGATAAGCGGAACATTTAACTGAGTGCAGGCGGCGACGGCAAGATCAACGCGCTTGTAGGGAGTTTGGCGGCCGGTAATGACGAAGCCGCGGCGAACATTTGGCAAACCGTGTTTTTCAGTTGGGATAGCGAAGCGTTCAGTGTCAATTGGTGGAAATACAACCGTCGACTTACGGTTATAGTATTTTTTAATTTGGCCAGCGGTATGGGTGGAGTTGGCAAGTATATGGTCGGGCCGCTGGGCCGCCACGAAGTCCCATTTGCGGAGTGGACCTATCAAAAGCTTGAGTCCAAAGCGAGCGAGCCAATCAAAGCGTCCAAAGCCAGGATGTGCCAAGTAGTCATCGTAGCGTGCCCAATAGTAATGGGTAGGAGCATGAATGTAACTAATATGTGTTTGGTCAGCACGAGTTTTGATGCCTTTAGCTTCGGCTCCGGTACTGCTGATAATAAGGTCATAATTTTTTAAGCGTAGATTACTGAAATACAGGATGCGTAAAAAAGGGATATATTTGCGAAGCTTAGAAAACGGCCAGTACTGCAAAAAACCAGTAACTACCTTACCATTAAGTTTATGGCGCCAGCGCTTGGTTGCATAGGAAGTATAAATAGGTGCATCGGGGAACATATTGTGCAGTTCCAGTACGACCTTTTCCGCCCCACCGCCTAGCATCCAATCGCACACTATGGCGGCCCTAGGGTTTCCAATATTTGATATTTGATATTTGATATTTGAGTTAGGACTCATTGTCAAAATACCTCAGGATGGCAGTTATTTGCTTGTGTATTCCATCGATGTCTTTTACGGTTTTATCAGTTGTAATATCATCCGTGTATCCCAGCCTAGAACAAAGATAGATAAAGTTTTTAGTTTCAAATAGTGAACCCAACGCAATTCTGTAAAAGTGTGACTTATCTTTATTTGTTCCTCTACCGAAACCCTCAGCAATATTTGCTGATACTGATGATGCTGATCGTCTGATTTGATTTGTTAGTGAGTAAAGTTCATCTTTAGGAAAACTCTTGGTCACATTGTATATACTCACTGCAAGTTCCTGTGAATCTTGCCAAACTGTCATGTCTTCAAATCGATTAATTTTTTTGTGAGTCATATCAGATATCAATTATTTCCTATCAATTATCATTTGCTGCCGGAGCCGGTTAGGACTGCACGAAATGTCTTGAGCAAGATAGAAATATCAAACCAGAAGCTCCAATTTTGAACATAATACATATCGAGCTTGCGGCGTTCTTCGAAGCTGATGGCTTTGCGTCCTGATATTTGTGCAAGACCTGTGACACCGGATTTTACGCTTAGGATGGTGTGCTTTTTTTCGTAAGCATTTAGTTCTCGTGGTACGAGGGCCCTGGGACCAACTAAGCTAATATCACCTTTAACAACATTGAAAAGCTGAGGTAATTCATCAAGGCTGGTCTTTCGTAAAAACAAACCAATTTTTGTAAGCCGGGGATCATTTGCCAGGTAATCTCCGTTTGTGCGGAACTTATGAGCTAGTTCTGGTTTGCCCATGAGCTTGAAACCTTCCTCGGGCAGCAGGCCATTATATTTTTGTTTGAGCGTTCTGAATTTGTAACAGGTAAATTCCCTATTAAAACGAGTCAGACGGATTTGTTTGAAAAAAACGGGTCCACGGGAGTCAAATAGTGCGATGAATATAGCAATAAGTGCCATAAAGGGAATCGCTACAACTAAAGCGAGACTGCCAAATACGGCATCGAACAAGCGTTTTACGATACGGCCCCAGCCTATCAGTGCTGTCTGGTGGACTGCGACAACTGGCAAACCTGCAAACAGCTCGACGTCGATATTGCCGACAAATAAGTCGCTGTTGCCCGGTACGAAGCGGTAGGAAGCATGGTGTTCCTGTGCGTAGCGAAGGATTTCGTTGTTTTGGTCTTGGTCTTTGTATAGCTCCGTCTGAATGATTGCGTGTATAGGAGAGCGTAAATGCTGAACGGCCTCGACGAAAGTGGTATAGCTCTTGATACGACTAGTACCTGGGCCTACAACTGCGAGTACCTTGAAGCCGCTGGTTTTGGTGTGGCCGATAGTATTGGCTAAGCTTTCGCTGACTGCAGTATCGCCGACTATGACTACATTGCTGATGCCGATGCCGTAGCGATATAGCAATCGCCGGGTGGCCCGGGCAGATAGGCGAAACAACAGCAGGAAGCTAAAACCTAAAGCTAGGCCGTATATTGG
>JACDFO010000038.1 GCA_013815785.1 Candidatus Saccharimonadota bacterium
CGTCTATACCTACTGCAGTTGTGTCCTCTTGATTCTCTTCGCCAATTGATTCGGTAAGATGTGGGCTATCAACTACTGATTCTAATTCCGTCAATGTCTGTTCATCTACGATAGGTGCTTCTGGGACTGGAATTTCTGGCGGGGTTGCTGGTGACTCGGATGGTTCGTCGGGAGTTTCGGGTGCAGGCGGTTCTGGCAGAGGTTGCGGTTGCACATCGGGAATTACTGGAGCTGGCACAGCCAATGGAGTCGCTTGCACCTCCGGTTGTTGTGCATCAGAAACTATGAGAGGAGCTGGTGCGGCTAGAGCTGGATCTTGCTTGAATGGGTCAAATGGTTCGTCTACGGTTTCGACTGGTTCTGGCATTGGCATTTCAATGACAGGAGCCGGTTCTGCAGGGATTGCAGGAGCTAATTCTTGTGACTCTTCCAATGGTGCAAGAATATCTATTGGTTCATGGTCATCGTCGTGAGTCAACAACGGCGCATCGACCGGCTTAACGGTCATCGGATCGGTCGAGGGTTCTAGACCCTCAACGGTAGAGTTGGCTGTCAGCGTTCCGCCCATAGTCGGAGGCTGCAAGATTAGGCGGGATGGCTTTTCGTCGTATTCGTTCTTTTCTTCTTCCGATTCTTCGGGTTCTAGTTCATGGTCCGGCTGAATTTCTGGTAACTCAGAGCTCTCTTCTGTTACTGGCTCAGCGGTCTGCTTTTCTTCTTCAGAATGATTGATGTCTAAGCTGCCATCACGCGATACGACGTCTTCGGCGGCAGGTTCGTCTTCGTTGTTTTCTTCATTCGGGATTGTTTCAGGTTCCGGGGCTGGTTCTTCTAACTTGGTTGCTACTAACTGCTGGTTTGCACCGGCAGCCATCAGCTTCGCGCTGGTATTCATGGTGTCTGATGAGGTTTTTTCATTACTAAAGCGATCGGTCTCGGCCACGATGCCGGTGAGGAATGCTGTCGCCATCTGTGCATCAAGCGCATTGGCTTTCAAGGCCTCACAGACAGGTACCAGCATCTCGCATAAAGAGCTGGCCTTATTATCTACCCAGTTAATCGAACCTAATTGCCCGCTGGTAGCTGTGCTGACTGATGCGACCGTGGCATCGTGCAAAATACGACCGTGGCTGGTAATGGCTTCGTCCAAATCATCTTTTTCAACGACACCGATGGCAATCACAACGCCAACATTGAAATCCCCTTGCCCAAAGACAAGATCCGCTTCGCTTAGAGAAGTGCGGTACGGCGTAATAAAGATTTTTACCATTGTGTCTTCGACTTTATAACGCAGCTTATCGGCCTTTGCCTTATCAAGAGAAATGATGAAATCACGAAGGCTGTCGGTATTTTTTTCTAGGGTTTCTTCTGGTTTCAAAAATTCAAGCGTATTTGGCACTTTGCCACTAAAAACTGCCGTGGCGTGCTTGCCAACATGATTAAGCATCAGCGTCAGCCCAATGGCCGCCGATAATTGGTCGACAGAGGGGTTTCGGCTAACAGTAACTAGCACATTATTAGACTCTTTGAGCCGAGCAATTAGCTGTTGCTTAGGGTTTTGATTTTCGTTTTCCATTTTTTGGTTTTTTTAACCTCTGTTGCGAGAGTACCATAAACGCAAGCGTTTAGCAACTATAAATATAGAACTTTCCGCCTGGGCAAAGCTAATAATTATTTACTGCTGTAGACTGGTCGCTTGCGCTTACTTTACAAAACCGGCCTACCCCTGTATAGTTTACCCTCGATTCAAACATTAACTTTACTAGGAGTTCTATGCCGATTATCAAATCAGCCAAAAAGCGTGTCAAAGTCGCCCGAAAAGCCACTGTGCGCAATGTAAAAACTAAACGCGGCTTAAAGTCTGCGTTAAAAAGCTTTCACGCAAGCCTAAGCAGCGGTAAGAAAACTAAAGAAGCACACGCAAAAGCTCAAAGTGCGTTAGATAAAGCTGGCAAAAAGAATGTCATGCACAAGAACAAAGTTGCCCGTAAAAAGAAGCAGCTTGCAGCAGCCGCTAAAAAGTCGGCCGGGGTTACCAAAAAGGCTCCCCCAGCAACTACTAAAAAAGCACCTGCAAAGAAAGCACCAGCTAAAAAGCCAGTTGCCAAGAAAACAGCCGTTAAAAAGAAATAATCCAGACGTTTAACTGCCTCTTGGGACAGTTTTATATTATATTTCGCCGATACTTACTATTAGCTCTAGCATGGCTTCATCTGTGTCGATTGATTCTGATTTCAAACGTACATCTAGCAAGTGTACGTTATGAACCAACTGCTTTAACTCGGTTAATGTAAGCCTGCCGGCGATGCCCATACTTTTTCGTACGACAAATGGATTCAGTTTTGCCTCCCTGGCTATCGTAGCTGGATCCCGATCGCCAGCAGTTTTAATAATTGCCAGTGCATGCAACTGCCATGCAAGTAATGCGATGATTTGGATTGGCTCGACCTTTTGCTGGCGCTGTTCTTCATATAACTCAATCGCTCGTTTGGTTTTTCCACCAAGTGCAGCGTCTAACAAATCAAAAATACTACTCTGAGGAGTCTGGTCAGTAAGAAGCAGAATGGTTTCCTTTGTGATTTTAGAGTTGTACAGGAGTAATTTGGCAAGTTCGTTACTAAGCAGCTGCTGGTTTACCCCGATGCGACTTATGAGCATAGTGGCATCAGTCGTACTTAGCTCACCACTCTGCTCTTTTACATAGTCGACCGTCCAGCGTACTAAAAGATGACTCTCCAGTTCATTGAACTCCTTAAAATCAGTCACCTTTTTTAGAAATTTGAAATATGACAGACGCTTATCGAGCTTCGGTTCGACAATAACCACATCAACCATTTCTGGTAAATCACTGAGCAAACGCTCGGCATTCTCAACAAATTGCTTATTAACGCCCGGCCGTCGTAGTACTACGAGTTTCTTGCTGGCCAAAAAAGGCAGACTTTCTAGGCTCTCACGTATTCTGTCGTACTCAGCCTCTTCTCCATCTAGCCGCTCAAGACCCATATCAGTATATTCGGCCACAAACTCACTGATGATTCGCTGCAATTCTTGCTGCAGTATGAAGCTATTTTGACCGGTTAACGTCCTAATCATGCGGTTGCCTTTTGGCACTGTGGGCATGTGTGTGTGCCACGGCCGGCCACACGTGATTTTTCTATGGTTGTGCCGCAGCGCGGGCATGGTAATTTTTCGCGTCTGAATACTCGTGCGAAGTCCATGTAGCTGCCCCGTTTACCCTCAGCATTAACGTAGTTATTATTTGTCGAGCCCCCTTTTTCTATTGCTAGCATCAGTACGTAGCGAAGTTCTGTAAATAATGTGTTCAGCTTTGTATCAGAGATGTTTTTTACGAGAATAGTGGGGTGAATCTTTGCGCCCCAAAGCGACTCATCTGCGTATATGTTACCGACCCCGGCAATCACTGTCTGGTCTAATAGCGCGGCTTTGATGTTCGTATTTTTTCGCTTACTCAGCCGACTGGCAAAGTCTGTGCTTGTGAACTCGTCGCCAAGCGGTTCCGGACCTACTTTTTTCATAAACTCAATATTCGGAACTTCAACTGTTGGGTACAGTTTGACCCAGCCAAACTTACGTTGATCATTAAAATATAACTTACTACCGTCCGAAAAATCAAAAACTACCCGAGTTGATTTATCTGGCAACTCACCAATCAGACTGTCGTTTGGATGCCCCGCCCCGAAGCGCTCATCGTCAGCTCGGTAGACCATCTGTCCTGTCATCTTAAGATGAATAACGAGTGAGTATTTCGTATTCAGTTCAATAAGCAGCACTTTGGCCCGGCGCTTTACTTCCCGTACTGTAGCACCTACCAAAAACTGTTTCACCTCTTCTGGTGAGTTGGGAAAACCCTTAGGCCAGTCATGCCAAACCGATGCAATTTTTTTGCCAATAATAAGCTTAGAAAGCCCACTCCGAACTGTTTCAACCTCAGGTAACTCCGGCATAGATACTATTATACCTGCTTGTACCCCTGTATAATGCATACAATGACGGATAAACTAAGTGATTTGATGGGAAATAGAGATTTTGGAGAACCGCAGGAGGTGCGGACCATCAAAGAATTTGTGCGAAAACGATTTAATGCCGACGTATCGGTAGCAATACAGCAGCGTCAAATCATTATAAGCGTGGCGGGGGCTTCCCTTGCGGGGGCTCTACGCATGCAACTACATGAACTAAAGAAGTTATGTGCAACTGAGAAGCGTTTAATAATTCGTATTCAGTAATTAGCTCTGTTGAAGCGCGGCTCTGGTAGCTAATTGGCCGACTGCAGCACGTACCAACATGTCGTGCTCAAGCAGGTACTCGGGATGATTAACTGTAATCAACCTTTCATCTGGACGATTATGTGCATCTGCTTCTTTGCGAAAAGACATATCGATGCCCGCACCAGCAACCAACATTCCTGAATCACCTGATTTATCCATTAATTCATAAACTGACATTTTTGTTTTCCTTTCTATTTTGTAAAACTACTTCTAGTAAACGCTTCTGTTTTCAAATCGTCAACCTCTCGTGATAAAAATCACATAAAGCATGAGCTTTTATATCATACGTGGTTTAAAAGCTGCTCTAGCTCGGTTTTAAATTGCTCAAAATCCTGATAAACAATTGCTTGCATACCAGTTGAGTGGGCTGCCTGGCAATACGTCACTTGATCGTCTATCATAATTGCCTCGCTAGGTTCTACTCCGAGCCTATTAGCCACTAGCTCAAACATCCGTGAGTCTGGTTTGTTCATACCCACTTCAAATGAAAATACCATTTGATTAAACAATGTTTGTTCTTCATCAGTCAAAAAACTATCACGCACCCAGTTGCTTCCAATATTACTAAGTAAACCTATACTGTAATTTTTTTTAAGCTCCGTTATATAAGTCAGTAGTGTATCGTTCTTAATAACTTGCGCGTTAGAATCTTCTAATTCTAAAAAGGATTTACCGGCAATCTGCTCAATCTGCTCATTAGACTCAAGCTTACTAAGCAATCCAGCATTGTATGCCCGATGAATTTCTCGTACCTCTTGAACAGCTTTTTTATCTGATAGGGTATCCAAAAAAGCATTCCATGTGTCGGTCGTCAGGACGCCAAAACAGTCAAATATTATCGCTTTAATCATATTCTATTACTTTAACAGGTCCACAGACTTCACGCTTGAGTGCTAAGCGCATTTTGTCGGCGAGGAACGGAGCGAGCCGTACATGTGGTACTGCTCGCGAGTACCACAGTTGAAAAATGTGCTTGGTGCAAAGAATCTGGTAAAGTTGCGGGCTTTGCACGGAGCTGAGGCAGCTGGCGTGGAGTATGTGGCTACAGTTTAACGTCGCGGACTACAGTACTATAATCTGGAATCTGCTTTTCGAATAGACTACGAACTAATACGCTGTTGCCGCCAAAACTTCCCTGCTTAGTGGAACAGCTAGTAGCCCAAAAACGTAGAATTTGCTCGGTACCATCTTGCAATTTGTAGACAAAACGATTGCCTGTGGGGCAAATACCGCGTTCGTCGGTGATGGTAGTTTCTTTTTCGCGGGCAAAGCCGGCAGAATCTAACGCACTCAAGAATATGGCAAAGGCTTTGGCGTTATTTGCGTAAGTTTGGCGCTTAGTTACCGTTTCATTATAACCCTGCAAGATTTCAATGACTCGCTCCTGGTTAGAGACAGAAACACGGATGGCATTACGTTCTTCATCAGCGGTTATCTCACCGCGACGAATATATTGCGCAGTCACCGGTTTGTTTTCGTATTCACCCAAAACGACTTGCTTTTTGCCTGTTTGGCTAGCGGGTACAGGGGCAGGATTACGACGTACGATCAGAATGACTGCGAAAATCATTATAATAAGTACACCAAAGACCGCAAAAATATATCTCATCTATATACATTATAACATATCTGTCAATGTATTGCAATATTCCCAACTAATGTTCCTTAAAATCTGACAGCTACGACAACACCTACAACAATAGATATAGCAACCATGATAATCTGTGTGGTAGCCAATATCGTGGTGGAACGAATAAGGCGGCCCATCTGTTTATTAAGCTGTTGGTTTCCTTCTGCATGAGCCCTAAGCGCCGAAATTATCTGGCCCTCGCGTTTACCATCTAGTTCCTCTTGGTCTTTGAGCTCTTCCACAATTCGCAAAAACTCTTTTTCGGTGTGGTGTAGTTCTTGTCTTACAGATTTAATACCGATCACGTGCGTTTCCTCATCTTTCTACTTAAGAATATTCTACTATGCATGGTAGTTTTTCGATGTATTATTAAATTGTTAACGGAGGCTACTATGTCAGAGTGTGAAAATTATAGCGACCGAGGGCTTCTTAGCGACCTTGAGCCAACTGCAGAACAATTACTGAACCAACACCTAGCTAAATCAAAAGAATGGTTTCCTCATGAAGCGGTGCCGTGGAGTCGTGGACAAGACTTTACTCCAGGCGAAGAATGGCATGAGGACGAGTTTCCTATTAATCCTGCTGTACGTTCCAGTTTATTTGTTAATTTGCTGACTGAAGACAATCTTCCCTACTATTTTCGAACCATAGAACGTATGTTTGGAAATGATAGCGCCTGGGGCGCCTGGGCTCGCCGCTGGACAGCCGAAGAAGGCCGACATTCTATCGTGATACGTGATTATTTGACTGTCAGTCGTGCCCTCGACCCTGTAGAGCTCGAACGCGCTCGTATGTCTCAGGTGGAGCTAGGCCAAGTACCAGAACCCCAAACACCTCAGGATGGCTTTGCGTATGTTGCGCTCCAAGAGCTTGCGACCCGTATTGCACATTTCAATACCGGCCAAAGAATTGATGATCCTGCTGGCCAGGAAGTTATGAAAAAAGTTGCCAGCGACGAAAACCGTCATTACATTTTTTACCGCGACATAGCCAAGGCTGCATTTGAACTAGACCCGTCGGGAATGATGCTCGCCACCGAGCGCCAAGTCCGAACTTTTGAAATGCCGGGTACTGGCATAAATAATTTTGACAAACATGCAAAAGCAATTGCCGACGCTGGAATATACGACCTACAAATTCATCACGATAAAATTCTACAGCCAGTTGTAGTTAGATATTGGGACGTTGAGAACGTTTCTGGTCTTTCTGATGAGGCAGAACGAGCCCGCGATGCCCTACTTAAGAGAATTGGACGTATTGGCCGGGCCGCCCTAGCACTTACCAATCGAGCCCAAAGAAAAGACGAAGCTGTTGTCTAGAATAATGAAAAATCCGTTCGAGGTTTCTCATTAAAGTTCGCCCCAGTTTTTACCAATTGATGTGTCGACCGTTAGTTTTACTGGTAATTTGTAGATGCCTTCCATGGTGGTTTTGAGTAGTTCTGCTACTCGCTCACCTTCGGCTTCTGGGCACTCTACCAAAATTGAGTCATGAATTTGTAATAACTGCTGACAATCGGTACCGGCTAGCTTGTCCTGAACCGCTACCATGGCCATTTTCATCAGATCTGCCTCTGTTCCCTGGATGGGCATGTTGATAGCTGCACGCTCAGCGGCTTGGCGAACTATAAAGTTGCTGGCATGGATATCTGGCATCGGACGGCGGCGACCGAATAGTGTTTCTACGTAGCCATCGTTACGCGCCTTTTCTTTCAGGCTGTTCATGTATTCTAAAATCGGCTTGCGAAGCTCGAAATATTTATCGATAAAGTTCTTGGCTTGAACAATGTTCATACCGGTAGCGATGCTCAGACCGTGCGGACTCATACCGTACAGAATACCGAAATTAATAACCTTTGCATCACGGCGCATGTTTTTGGTTACGTCTTCTTCTGACCGTCCATACACCTGAGCGGCCGTTGCGGTGTGAATATCTACAT
>JACDFO010000039.1 GCA_013815785.1 Candidatus Saccharimonadota bacterium
GCTCATCACTGTTAATCAGGAAGAAGCAACCGTTGCATTTGCCGGTAAAATTGTTGAGCTGGCAAAAACGTATGGGATTCGCGCTACTGTAGACAATAGCAATGAATCTGTTGGCAAGAAAATCCGGGCCGCCGAAGTTTGGAAAGTTCCCTACAGCCTAGTAATTGGTGAAAAAGAAATTGAATCTGGCATGGTAACACCGCGTATCCGAAGCGATATTGCCGTTGAGGGCGAACACGCAGCTCACGAGGTCGAAAATTTCCTTCGAACTGTAGCCAACGAAGCCAAGTCTCGAATAACTAAATCTTCGTTGTAACACCTGAGTCCCGAAAACCCCACAAAAACACTCGGTCATTTGCAAGTGGCAAATAACCTGTCAAAAATTTCCAGTGTTTGCTTAGAGGTTTTGAGACTTAGGTCGTAATTGCTTATGCATGCAACCTTTCTGTAGTTTCGTTATAGTGTATATATGAGTAAAGAAGTATTGGCTTGCGATGTCGATGAAGTGATTTTTCCATTATTGGATCACTTTTTAGAAGACTTCAATGCAACCAACGGTACAGATATTACTACAGGGCATTTTAAGACCTATGATTTTGATGGACCGCTTGGTTTGTCTGTAAGTGAAACCGTCGAAAAAATATATGATTTTCTACGTGCCGACCATTCCCATATTGAGCTACTGGAAGGAGTTGAAGATGCTACTGGGCGACTAAGTAGTAACTATGAGCTTGAAATAGTAACAGCACGTCATCCTGACTTTGAAGTATCTACATGGCGCTATCTTCAGGAGAAACTTCCTAATCGTTTCAGGGGCATCAAGCTCATAGGTTATGCAGCTATCATGGAAAAACCGGTTACAAAAGCTGCGGTGTGCCTGGAACTGGGTGCGGTTGCGTTGATTGATGATTCTGTCGGGCATTTGAATGAGTGCGTTGACGTTGGAGTTGAGGGAGTGCTTTTTGGTGATTACGCGTGGAATCAATCGGAGAAGCTCCAGCCAGAAATAACAAGATGTTTTAACTGGCCATCGGTGGCAGAGCACTTTAATGTCTGAAATTGAACAAGGTTTTGCAGTGAGGGTGCACGCATTGGTGGCACAGATACCAGAGGGCAGGGTAATGACGTATGGACAGCTTGCGGCGCTAGCTGGGAGCCCGATGGCCGCCAGGATAGTAGGTGGTATTGCGCATTTTGGCGACCCAGAGTTACCATGGCAAAGAGTTGTGAACAAACAGGGCGGCTTAGCAAGCGGCTACCCAGGGGGCAGGCAAGGTCATAAATTACATCTGCAGGCCGAAGGTGTAGTCGTAAGCGAAGATTATAAGGTAGATGCGAAGGAACTCCTGTGGTGGCCCGACCGCTCTTAGTTATCATCGGTCCAACGGCGAGTGGTAAGAGCGCGCTAGCCATGGAGCTGGCAATAAAGCTGGATGGCGAAATTATCTGTGCAGATTCGCGGACAGTGTATAAGGGAATGAACATCGGGACCGCTAAACCAAGCAACAATGACCAAAAACGAGTCCCTCATCACCTACTAGATGTAGTTGAGCCAGACCAAGATTTTACAGTAGCTGATTTTAAGAGGTTGGCAGTAGAGTCAATAGAAGATATATCTAGGCGCGGTAAGCTACCTATTATGGTAGGAGGTAGCGGCTTATATATAGATGCAGTTTTATACGATTATAAATTTTCTGTAGTGGGCGCAGCGCGGGACGAACAAAATTCCCGCCATTTGAGTAAAGCCGAGCCAAGTAAGCGGAGCAAACTAAGACCATATACACTGGTTATAGGCCTTGAAGTCGCTAGGGATACACTGAAAGAGCGAATTTCTGATCGTGTCGAGCAGATGGTGGCAGCCGGTTTTATAGAGGAAACAAGGCAGCTACAGGCAGATTACCCAATTAGCAAGGCCCTGCTTTCGACCAGCTATAAAGCCTTTTTAGAGTACATAAATGGCCGAGTCATCTTAGAAGAAGCAAAAGCTTTGTTCATTAGAAATGATTGTCAGCTGGCTAAACGACAGATGACTTGGTTTAAGCGTAATCCTAGTATTCATTGGCTGAAACGCCCCAGTAGGTATGTTGAAGAAACAACAACCTTACTGAACAAATTACAGTAGTAAGTGTGCACATTTCTGTTACAATGAACACATGATTGAACAACTCTTTGGGAGTAAAACTCGTGTGAAATTACTGCAATTGTTTTTAAGCAATCCGAATCGCTCTTTCTATGTGCGTGAAATAACTCGCAAAATTGACGAACAAATAAACTCAGTTCGTCGGGAACTTGCAAACTTACTTAGCATTGGCATCATTTCTTCCGAAACCAACAACAACCGTCTCTATTATGAAGTAAGTCAAACATACGAGTATTACGCTGCTCTTAGTGCGATATTTGGCCAAGGAGTCATGCCATCCGTCGAAGAGGGTGTTAAGAAAGAAACTGCCGATCACTCGCTAAAGGGTATTGGCAATGTTGAGCTAGCTATACTAACTGGTCAATTTACTAGAGACGAAACTAGCGGTGTCGACTTCTTGATAGTAGGTGATGTAAACCCAACTCAACTTTCTAAGCACGTAGCAGAAATGGAATCCGTCGAGGGCAAAGAAATCCGATATGTGGTTATGGCTCCACACGAATTTAAATACCGCAAGCAAGTGAATGACCGCTTCTTAGGTATGGTGCTTGAATCAAAGATGCAAGTCTTAGTAGACAAGCATAAAATGTTTAGTCCTAAGAGCGAAAAAAAAGTTAAATCAGAAACCCCAGAAGAGGAGTAGAGAATCATGGAGTTAACATATTATGGTGCTAATTGTGTGCGTATCGTAACTAAGAAGGCAGCAATCACGATTGATGATAATTTGTCTGAAGTAGGTTTAAAGTCGATTACAAAACCTGGCGACATAGCCTTGTTCACTGGCGCGCACAAGGATCCTATAGCTGACGTAAAACTTTTTATAGATTTGCCAGGCGAATACGAAGTGTCCGACACGTCTATACAGGGTATTGCAGCTCGTGCACATCTAGACGAAAGTGGCCAAGCGGCTACAATTTTCAAGGTTATCGGTGACGATATTCGCGTGGTTGCTCTTGGACATATTTATCCGGAACTAAACGATTCGCAGCTAGAGGCAATAGGTATTGTTGATGTACTCATCATTCCTGTCGGGGGTAATGGGTATACGCTTGATGCAATCGGCGCGGCCAAGATAATCAAAAAAATTGAACCGAAACTAATTATCCCAACTCATTACGATGATAACGCAGTCAAATACGAGGTGCCACAGTCTCCGTTGGACGAGGTCATCAAAGTATTAGCGATAGAACCTAAAGAAGCAGAAGCTAAGATAAAGCTCAAAAGCGGCGAGCTGGGTGAGATTACTCAGCTACAAATTCTCGAACGCCAATAATAAAAAGTATTGGTATTTAAAAAAGCCCCGCGGGGCTTTTTTATTTTTCGGCGACTAATGCCGGAGCTGGGTTTAGCAAACCCTTCTTTTTGAGGGTACGTATAGCTTGGGTGCTGATTTTCATTCTGACTTTTCGACCATCAACGATAATGGTTTTGGTCTGAAGATTTGGCTTCCAAACTTTTTTGGTATGGCGCTGCGAAAAGCTGACATTGCTGCCGTACTGTTTGCCTTTGCCGGTGAGTTCACATTTCTGCATGGTTATCCCTTAAAAATAATGTTCTGATACAAGGGGTTATTCTACAGGAGTTGACCCCTTAAGTCAACGCTCATTAAAGTTAAAAATTTGTGTATACTAATGGAGCATGTTTGAGGCAGCAAATCTTATCTATATTATTCCCGCTATCTTTCTTTCGATGGCGGTTCATGAAGCTATGCACGCCTTTACTGCACACTGGTTAGGGGACAGTACTGCGAGTGACTTGGGCCGAATTACACTTAACCCGTTAGCTCATATTGATATATACACCACGCTGCTTCTGCCTGTGGTCCTGATACTCCTTGGCTTTCCTCCGATCTTTGCAGCTAAGCCCGTACCTTTTAACCCGGATCGGGTCAAATATGATGAGTTTGGTGCGGCTTTAGTGGGCATATCCGGCCCCTTAACAAATCTAGTGTTGGCGGCGGTTTCTGCACTATTCTTGCGAGTGTTAGTTTTACCAGAGGTGGCCTTTACTGCACTGGCAGTATTTTGTGCGATTAACGTGGCTTTCTTTGTATTTAATATGATTCCATTTCCGCCACTAGACGGATCGCGGTTGCTGTATGCATTTGCTCCAGAACCAATGCAGCGGGTCATGTATCAGATAGAGTCGATGGGCTTCACGGCTATTATATTATTCTTTGTGATATTAGTGCCTGTAATTGGTCCGTTTTTGTCATTCGCTAATAACGGTATACTGAAGTTCTTGCTAGGCCCAGTTTTCTAAAAATTGAGATATAATGGATAGTAGGCTGGGGCCGATTAAATGATTAGCTTTCGCAAGTGCCATTTATGGCACTACTAAAATCAGCTTGCTGGTTTTAGTGTACGGCAAAGCCGTGCGAGGCAACATTGAGGCGGTATTGCCGACGAAATGATAATCTGAATACTTATCATTCGGGATTCCAATATTCGACAGCACTGTGGTGCTGGCGTGCGGAGGCCCACCTGAGATTAATATCCCAGGTTGTCATGTCGGCACCTAGCTTATAATTGTATTCCGACTTCCGTTAAAACGACGGAAGTCGTTTTACTTCCAGTCTCCAACAATTCTTGCGCTTTACCCCATCGAGAATCCTCTCTCGATGGGGAACCCCATATAAAAAATCCGAGAGCCTCTCGGATTTTTTATATGGTCGGGGTGACAGGACTTGAACCTGCGACCTCACGGCCCCCAGCCGTACGCGCTACCAACTGCGCCACACCCCGATGATATGACACCCAGGTATTTTAGCCTACAACTATATAATCAACATAGAGTCGCCGTAGCTGAGGAACGCGTATTTTTCTTTAATCGCTTCTTGGTATGCAGATTCTAAATTACTCCAGCTTGCGAATGCGGCGGCGAGCATCAGTACGGTACTTTTGGGTGCATGAAAGTTCGTCAGCAGCTTATCGATAACTTTAAATTCGTATCCAGGATAGATAAATATATCCGCCTCACCACAAATCACATTTGTACTATCTGTAAAAGCTGTAAAAGGTCCGTCCTTTTTAAGTGAGAGTAAATGTGAATTATTTGCAGCATACTCTAAAGTGCGTGCTACTGTTGTGCCGATCGCTACAATTCCACTACTGTTAAGTTTTGCTTTTCTTATAATTTCTATCGTTTCCTTTGGAATCTCAAAATGTTCGCTATGCATATCATGTGCTTCGATTTCGTCGCTACGAATGGGTAGGAAAGTGCCTAGCCCGACGTGCAAAGTTAGGTAAACGATTTGCACGCCTTTGGCGCGAAGTTCGTACTCTAAATCCTTGGTAAAATTCAGCGATGCAGTGGGTGCTGCGACAGAACCAGGTTCACGTGCGAACACAGTTTGATAGCGTTGAATGTCTTCTAATGTTGCCTCGCGGTGCATGTAAGGTGGCAAGGGAACTGTGCCGACATGCTCAGCTAGGCTCAATAGTGGCAGTGTACTGCTAATCTTAGTTATGCCTCCATCTAATACGGCTTCTACCGTCACCTCATTATCTGCTATTTTTAAAATCTCACCTTGCCGCAATTTGCCACGGTATAAAACTTTTCGAGTATATGCGTCCAATGAATGATGATCTTCGAGCAGCAACAACTCGCGGGATTGTCCTTTGGTGTTTTTAGCTAGTAGGCGAGCCTTGATAACCCTGGTATCATTCAGTACCACAACATCACCAGGATTAAGATATTCAACCATATCAGCGTAGGAACGGTGTTCAACGTCGCCATTTGATTTATCTTTAACGAGCAATCGGCTAGCTCCGCGTTCTTTGGGCGGATGCTGGGCTATTAAATTTTCCGGAAGCTCATATGTAAAATCTGAAACACGCATAGGGTCTATTATCTGTTAATATTAATGGATGTGGCAAGAAGAAGATAATAAGTTATACCGAAAATTTAAATTCAGCGATTTTCGTGAGGCTGTTGCGTTCATGAACCGAATCGCTGCAATAGCTGAGGAGCTGAACCATCATCCTAAAATCCATAACACCTACAGCACAGTTGAGCTTTGGCTCAGTACGCACGATGCTGGTGATACCGTAACTAATATCGACCACGCATTCGCTAAACGTGTAGACGAGATGCTTGCCTCACCTGTAAAAAATCCACCAATGAAAAACGAAAAACAGATAAAAATGTATGCTGATGGGGGATCGCGCGGGAATCCGGGTCCGTCAGCGTCGGGCTACGTTCTACTTGATATGGACGATACTATCATTTTTAAAAGTGGAGTGTACTTAGGTATTACTACTAATAACCAAGCAGAATACCAAGCACTCAAATACGGACTTATTGAGGCTCAGAAATTGGGTGCTCAGGAAGTTGACGTATACATGGACAGTTTACTGGTTATTAATCAGATGAAAGGTATCTTTAAGGTAAAAAACCGTGATTTGTGGCCGATACACGAAGCAATAAAAGAGCAGGCCCATTTTTTCAAAAAAGTCCGCTATACGCACGTGCCGCGTGAACTTAATAAACTGGCTGACGCAGAAGTAAACGAAGTCCTAGACGCCGAGCTAAAATGAGACACCTATAAGGTTTCTCATCGCGCGGTGCTTGGGCAAAGCCCAAGTCTCCGGCTGCTCTTCCCGACAATAAGAAAACCGCCAATTAGGCGGTTAATTTTCTTAAGTGTCAGGTTATCCGTAAGCCGGGTTCTGTTTTATCTGATCATCTATCTAGTTCTCCGGTTGCCCGAAGACTCTAGCGGGTAGAGTGATGAACTCTGGCGGGACACCAGTCGGTTTAGCCGACTAAAGTCCATCTCCTTGCAGCAAACAGGGTTTACCTCCCTCTAACGTCACCGTTAGAGATTGTGGGCTTTTACCCCACTCGTTTCACCTTTTCCTATTGCTAGGTAGTTTCGTTTCTGTGGCACTTTCCCTAGGGTTACCCCCGGTCGCCGTTAGCGACTGTTCTTCCCTAAGCTGCCCGGACTTTCCTCGTAGCAAGCCACGCGATCAGTCAATAACCTGACCAATCTATTATAAACTAAAATAGCCGCCAGCGGAATGCAGACAGCTACTTAAAAATCGAACACGATTACTTAGCGGTTTTTACAATTGCTTCGAAAGCCTTTGGTTCGTTGACAGCGAGTTCAGATAGAATTTTGCGATCAATGGTTATATTTGCTTTCTTAAGTGCTGCGATCAGTCGGCTATAGGTAGTACCGTTTATGCGGGCACCGGCATTTATACGTGTGTTCCACAACTGACGGAAAGTACGCTTGCGGTTCTTGCGGTCGCGCGTAGCGTAAACCAATGATTTTGTAATAGCCTGCTTGCCGCGCTTGATACTGCTGCGG
>JACDFO010000040.1 GCA_013815785.1 Candidatus Saccharimonadota bacterium
ATCAAGTGATAATCAAGGGATGGCCAGCAGCCCAAGCGCTGGTGACTGGGACGACGAAGAACCGGTACCCGGCCAGCTAGCTGTTGATGTGTACGAAACCAAGGACAAACTGGTCGTAAAGGCCCGGACAGCAGGCGTAAACAAGAACGACTTAGACGTCAGTATTTCGGATAACACTCTCAGTGTCCGTGGCACCTTAAGCGCCGGCAATGAAGATGATGTAGAAAATTACTTCGTGCAGGAATGTTATTGGGGAGAGTTTAGCCGCTCAATAGCACTGCCAGTGCCCGTTAAAGAAGAAGAGATTGAAGCAATGCTAAAAGACGGTGTTCTGACCATTTCATTCGCAAAAGTAAAACAAGATACAGTCAAGAAAATTGAAGTCCTGTAAAGAATAAAGGAATTGGTTTAAAAACACTCCCTGCCCGGGAGTGTTTTTATTTAGATATATTCAAAAAACTTAGGTAACACGGTCTAGTACAAAGCGGACAATCCACTGCGCCAGGGCAACGATAATCAGCCCGATTATGGCATAGAGAATCGTATTCTTGGCACTGGTTACATTGCTCGAATCACCACCAGAGGTAATGTACTTGAAGCCGCCGACGATAATCATAATGACAGCTACGACTCCAACAATAAGCGAGAAGAAGTTAATAACAGTTGCAATCATACCGTTAATTCGGTCAGAAGCTGATTGATTGTTTATATTGGTATTACAATTGGAATAAACATTCAGATTAGCACCGGCACATAAGTTTTGGGCTATGTTTGCCTCTTGTGCAACAACTGGAGAGGCAAACAAAATAGGCATCACCGTTGCTGTTAGTAGTGCTAATGTGATGCCTATTTTTTGAATCATATATATTCAAACTACCTTTACGCGACTGTTGCTCGCTCCAGAACAAATTTGACAATGAACTGGGCCAGAGCCACGATAATCAAACCTATGATGGCGTAGAGAATCGTGTTTTTCGCGCTGGTTACATTATTTGAGTCACCGCCTGATGTTATGTACCTGAAACCTGCAACAATAATCATGATTACAGCAACGACACCTACAACTAATGAAAATATATTAATAACTTTAGCAATTAAACTGTTGGCTTTATCCCCGACTGTTGTATCAGTTTCAGCAGCACATGTTTTATTATTAACGTCAAGATTGGCTCCTGCGCATAGATTTGTTCGTATATCTGCAGGATCATGAGAAGTTGCATGAACCATAGCAGGCAAGGCCATAGGTGCAGCTACGCCAAAGCTTAGGGCCAGACTTAATGCGATTCTTTTAATTCTTTGTAACATTTACTTTTTCCTTATTTAACTTTTTAGGATTAGTTTATTTATACCACTGCAATGCCTAGTTTTACAAGCTTTACTCCCTCTGGATTGCGCCGCTAGTGCTGTTAGTATCACCGGTTTGGGCATTATTGGTGGTGGGTCTATCGGTAGTCACTCTATCAAATACGAACTTGACCAGGAACTGAGCCATGGCCACGATAATCAGTCCAACTATTGCGTACAGCAAGGTACTCTTGGCGCCGCTTATGCTATTGCTATCCCCCCCGGAAGTAACATATTTGAAACCAGCAACAATTATCATAATGACCGCTACCGCTCCTACGATAAATGACAAAATATTAACTACGGTGGCCACTATATCGTTTATTGGCTCGGCAGCGAATTTATCGCAATCAGAGCCAGCCGCACCAAGGCCTTCACAGGCCGCATTCCTGGCCTCTTCGTCGATAGCGGCAGAGGCAAGTGTGGGCAAACCTGCGGGGATGAGCAGACTTGTAATGAGCGAGGTTAGTAGTAGGGCTTTTTTTATGAGTGTCATAGAGTTAATTATAGCCTGCTTAAAACGAATATTACTATAATCTGGGACAACAAAAACACCACCACGCCAATTAAGGCATAAAGGACCGTATTTTTGGCACTGGCAATAGAAGTGCCGTCGCCATTGGCAGTTATATACTTCAGTCCGCCGATAATTATCATAATTACTGAGGCCACTCCAATGACGTACGAGAGTAAGCGCACCACACCTAAAATGACTCCGTCGTTCCCGGATATTGGGTTCTTCTCTCTGTCGCTAGAACATACGGTGGTTTCCTCCACGGCTGTTATTGGCTGGCCGTTTTCGTCCAGACATATATCTTCAAAGGGGTCAACAGCGGCATGCGCGGGAGTTGCCACGACTAAAGGTGTAGCTAGACTTACAAAAAGGAGCATGGCAATAATAATGCTTTTTATCATTAGACCCTTCCTAAAACAAAAGTTACAATGGCAAACGCCGACATTGAAATAGCCAGTCCTATGGAGGCATAGATAATTGCATCGCGGGCTTTTTGGACATCCTGGCTGTTACCGCGCGACAAAACTATCCGCAGGGCACTGATAGCTATAATTAGCACTGCTACAGCCGCCATTATGCCAAACATTACTCGCAACCCATCTTGGATACGAACACTAGTTAGGCCATCATCAGGCATTGGGATATTTATGTCACCTTCTTCTATTAAAGCGGCGAAGCGTCTAGGCATATATTTCATTTCGTTAATGTGTTAGCTATAAATGCAACCGCACCAGTCGCGACCAGGCTTATTACAAGTCCTATGAGTGAATTGGTGATGGTCTGGCGAGCAGACTTGGTGTTTTCGGGCTCACCCTGGGAGGTAATGTAATTGAACCCGCCCTTGATGACAAAGGCCACCGATACAAGCGCGGCTATCCTGAGTAATATTTCTATAATTGCCAGGGATACCCGGCCAACCACCGCCTGACTATCAAGCTTACAGGTATCGTCGTCCACAAGGCTACAGCCTGTAGGTTCTGTCGGTCCTGTTACGGCGCAATCATCTCCACCCTGTGGTCCTATATCCAAATATTTATACCATGTAGGCAAACCCAAGAAACTACTGGAACCCGAGCAAGGAGAATTACCAAGACATGCTTTTTGTACTTGTTCTTGGCTTATGCCTTGGCCAACTTCAATTACGGTACCGTTTGGGCATGTATAGGGTGCGCCGCTAGCTATCGCAGGCCTAGAAACTATACCAAAACCTGCTGCTATGCCAATTATCGCTGATAAGACCATGCTAAATGTTAATACTTTATTGATTATAAGTCTCATTATAAGACACCGCCTGGCACAAGATAGTTTAATATGCTGTAGCTAAATAAGAAGAATGTGAGAGCGATAATAGCATTACGAATACGACTTTTGGCTGCACTGACTTTTTGCGGGTCGCTGCCGGCGGTGGAATATTGTATGCCGCCATAGATTATAGACCCGACAACGACGACTCCGACAAGAGCCGACAATAAATTAATGAAGAGAACGATATATTTTACTATCCCGCAATCATTGTCATCACGTGAGTCATTGTTGTTATAGCTTGTTCCCTGGCAATCGCCCATTTTATAATTTGGCTGGTCGGTGTTGCTCGTGGCAGTACTAGATCCCGTAAAAACTCTGCATATATTGCCATCTAAATAATTGCCGACGGGGCAAAAGCATTTTTCTATTCCAGGAGTCCCTTCTTCGCTCGGACGGGGTCCACGCCATTCGCCACCGGAGCTTTCACAAGTAGCCTTGTCTGCGCTAACGGATCCTGTTTGCATCGAATACGTAAACATAAACCCCATTAAGAAGATACATAGAGTCAATAAAAACGAACTTTTTATTTTATAAAGCACTAGGTTCATTATGTAGTATTCTAGCGCACTTAATTGGGTGCGTCAAAGAGGGATGTTACGGGTAAGCCGAGCCAAGAATATGGTATAGTCTTATATAAATGAACTATGCACAAAAAGTAGGACTGGGCTTTTTATCGCTATTGGTGGGGAGTCTCGCAGCATATCAGCTTGGTGTACCGCGCGCACTAGCTGCAACAGGAGAATGGCTCGACGTTGCCCACATCAAAATTGGGGATGTAATCTATACCGATAACCAGATCGATGACAACCTCAATTTCAAGGCTGCTGACGACTCAGCTTTCTGTATTCAAAGTGAAATTTTTAATTTTAAGACTGGTGATTTTTCCGAAACAAGCAAGCTTGATAAAGCAATTTTAAAGCAGTACCCGGCGAGTCCGGCGACAGGATGCCCTAGCATAAGCATAGACGATGTAGCTGCATATGTTTCAAATCTAGTACTCGAAGATGTGACACTTACAAACGTTCCAAATTCCCAGATATTTTTTCACTGGGTAGACATGGCCCAAATTGAGAGTGCCTTCGTAACCTTTTATGGTCGTGGTGGTTTATTCCGCTTAGCGGCGGGCACAACAGATACCTTTTATCTACAGACTGGCGACCAGTGTAAGAGCTCAATAAAAAAACTCAGCGATACTGAGGCAGAGTTTGTGGGCAGAATATCAAAGCCTATTAATGGTGGTTGCTTGGAGTCGACTCCAACTAAGCTACTAATTGGCTCGACTTTGTTTAAAGATTTGGCTGCCAATACCGGTACTCCGCAGAATTATTCCACTGCCTCAAATGGCGGTGGTGATGACAGCTGCGAATCAACTGGCGGAGTGCTAGCTTGGATCATGTGTCCGATTGCAAGCGCTCTAGATGCCGTTACGGGATTCCTGGATGATCAGATACAAGCGCTGCTAGAAATCGATAGCACAAAGTATAACAACCCAAGCTTACGGAAGGCATGGGTTCAAGTACGAAACATTGCTTATGTAGTATTAATACCGATTATGCTAGTGATGGTTATCGGAACAGCCCTGGGATTTGAAGTTTTTAGCGCCTACACGGTTAAGAAAGCACTGCCGCGGATGGTTGTTGCGGTTATATTTATAACTTTGTCATGGTATATATGCACTTTCTTAATTCATTTCTTTAACGTGGTCGGCGCTGGTGTATTAGGAATAATTACCTCACCATTTGGCGACGTGCCTTTGAGCCTAAAGTCAATGTTTGAAGCAGATATTGCAGCCGGAGGTTCGACAATTCTAGCGGGCGGCATAGGAATCGTATGGCTATTTTCGGCAGGCGTAGCTAGCTTAGGTATCATCTTAAGCTCTCTGCTTGGCATTGCGTTGATATTGCTCATTGCATTTGCAGTACTTTTAGCGCGACAAATGTTCATCCTAGCACTTTTACTCATTGCACCCCTCGCCATACTTGCCTGGATATTCCCCGGTAATGATAAGCTTTGGAAGTTATGGTGGGGAGCCTTTTCAAAGCTACTTATTATGTTCCCTATGATAATGGGACTTATTGCAATAGGAAGAGTATTCGCTAAAATTGTCGATGATGTGCCCGCAGAAGGTGGCGAAGTTTTTGTTAATGCGCTCATCAAAATTTTCGCCTTCGTTATTCCTTATGTATTCATACCTTTCACCTTCAAGTTTGCGGGCGGCGTTTTTGGTAACCTTGCCGGTATGGCGAATGATCGCGGGAGAGGCTTATTCGATCGAAATAAAAAATACCGCCAGGAATTACGAAAAGAGAAAAAAGAAGCTGCTTCAAATAATATGCGCTGGAATCCCCAAGGTAAACTTGGAAGGTTTAATAGTTTAGCTAGTTGGGCTGCTAGCCCCATGGCTAATTCAAAAATCGCCCTCGGTACTGTTGGCGGTAAAAAAATCATAGGTGAAGTCAATCAAAAACAAGTAGAGCACACTAATAAACTTGCCCAGTTGTTCCAGCAAGCTAATCTGAATGATCGTGCTGGAAAAGCATTGGGTGGATTTAGTGACGGTCAGGAGTTTAACAATAACCTCCAAGCCGCAAAGGATAGGCGTGAAATATCTAGTGATGTAGGACTACGTCAAGTAAAGACCGTGAAAGATTTAGAGTATAATGCCGCACTTCTAAAGGCTTATGGTGACGATAACGACAGGCTAGCGTCCAATCAATTAAGTTCTGCAGCAATATCTGGCATTGTTGCAAGTAGCTGGACTAATCCGGAACTACAGAAAGGTGACATCAGTACCGCCGGACTCTTGGCTTCAGCAAATCAAGGATTTGTAGAAAGAAATCAAATCGCAGAGACTGCAAAGCGCCTAACTGCAGCAAATGGAGGAGACGTTGGATTTGCTAGTCAAATGGCCTCACAGTTGAGTTTAGCTGCTTTTAAATCGGGCAGGCTAGACATGAAACCGGGCTATGGGGTCACCATTGATCCGAACACTGGTGAATATCAAGACGCACTGGCAACAACCCACCCAGATGGCTCAGCTCTTCCGCCCGAAATTCAAGCAAGAAATGTCCAAAAGCAGGCAGATCTTGTTCAGACACTTAAACAACATGATTTTATTTCCGCTAAACCTCAGAGTGTAAAGGCTATGCGTGAAGGTATTAAGCTACTTAGTGACATGTACAATGCATGGCCAAGCTACGAGGCTCTCGCCATGAGACAGAACGTAATACTGGGCGCATCTGAATTCTCCTCGAGTGACCCTAAATCCAAAGCGGAGTGGCGTAGGCTTGCAGATGAAATGGGGCTTGGTAGGGAATTAGATGCTCATGATGCCGCAAGGAGAGGTCGTAGAGGAGAAGGTGGGGGAGCGCCAGGAGGTGGTGATGGTGGCGAAGAAGGACAATAAATATGGCAACGTATAAAGTACTACAAGACATAGAGGCAGAAGATAAGCTACTCGGGCCACTGACGCTCAAACAGTTTATCTTTTTAGCAATTACACTTGGTATAGGTTATATGCAGTTTATCTTGCTTACCAATTCGTCCTTGGGTGTGTTTAAATGGCCGTTTGTTTTGGTATTGCTGCCCCCCATGCTTGTGTTTGGGTTTTTGGCGGCACCCATCAGCCGGGAACAGTCAAATGACATCTGGCTGCTGGCCCGGTTGAGGTTTTTATTAAAGCCCCACCAGCGTATCTGGAACCAAGACGGTATAAGTCAGTTGGTAACTATTACTGTGCCTAAGCATATTGAGCATATCTTTACCAACGGCCTAAACCAGAATGAAGTCAAAAGCCGCCTGCAAGCACTCGCCAACACCGTGGACAGCCGGGGCTGGGCTATTAAG
>JACDFO010000006.1 GCA_013815785.1 Candidatus Saccharimonadota bacterium
CTCGGTTGAGTGTTTTGAAGCAAGCATCTAAGATATAACAATGACAATACTTGAAGCCATTATATTAGGGTTGGTGCAGGGGCTGACTGAGTTTATCCCGGTTTCTAGCAGTGGCCACTTGGTACTTTTACATTCGGTATTTGGTTTGCAGCAAGACGGCTTGGCTTTTGATGTGGCGCTGCATATTGGAACGCTCTTGGCGCTATGCATATTTTTTTATAAAGACATCATTTTATTAATCCAGGGAATATTGGGCCGCAATGACCATAAAAAATTAGCTTGGTTGATTGCTGCGGCTACCATTCCCGCCGTTATTGGGGGGGCATTACTACAAAATGAGGCGGAGACTAGCTTTCGGTCGGTTACTCTAGTAGCCATTAATTTAATTGTCGTTGCGCTGTTAATGTTGGCCGCGGAGCGTTACGCAAAAAACCACTACAAGAGTTCGACAAGTTTGAAAAAAATACGCCCTGTGCAGGCGATGGCCATAGGTTTTGCCCAGGTAATTGCCTTAATACCCGGTGTATCGCGCTCTGGTAGCACTATTACGACCGGTATTTTTGTTGGATTAGACAGGGTAGCTGCCACTAGGTTTTCGTTTCTACTAGCCATTCCTATTACGTTTGGGGCAATTGCCAAAACTATGCTGGACGGAGGTGGCCAGCAGCTTAGTAACGAATTAGGCATTGTACTTGTGGGTATAAGAACGGCTTTTGTAAGTGGCTTGTTTGCGATACGCTTTCTGATTCAGTATTTGGCCAAACACGATTTGTCTGTATTCGCGTACTACCGGATATTGCTGGGGGTTTTGGTGCTTGCTACGGTGGCCTTTCGGTAAAGTTTCTTGTGCCATTCGCTTAGGCGAATTCTTGGCGCCATGCACATTTTTCCGCTCAAATACTCCCGAGTAGTACCAATATGTACAGCTCGGTCCGCTTTTCACGGAGAAAATGCACTTGGCACTCAAGCACAAAAAACTCATCACTGCGCGTAAGCACCTTCATTGACGGCGGTAATCTTAAAGAGGTATCATGAGTTCTAGATTATGAATATTGAAAGAAGAGGAAAAAGGGGTATGAAAAAGAAAATATTGATTGTTATTACAGTGTTATTATTGATTGCTTCAGTAGGGGCGGCTGGCTATTACTTCAAAAAACATCGTGATTTGACGGCTAGATTCAATGATGTGGATGGCAAGTACAACGAACTAATAAAGGACCCACAGGCAGCCCAGGCAGCTGAGGCACGTCGCTATGTCGAAGAAGTCGGTAAGGTGTATGATTTGCCGAAGGGCGAAGAGCCAAATGTGGCAACCGTTAGTGATAAGGAAAAGCTAAAGGACCAACCTTTCTTTGCTAAGGCTGAAAATGGTGATATCGCACTTATATATTCACAGGCGAAGCTAGCAGTTTTGTATCGCCCAAGCACTAAGCAATTAGTAAATGTTAGTTCAGTTACTATTCAAGAAGAGGCTCAACCTGCTCCGGACACTAATCCTGATACCGCTCCAGAGACCCCACTATCTCCGTAGTAAGTTGACATTAGCCGTAAGCATGCCACAATAGCGTCTAAGGTAGCTATAGATGAGCGCTCCAAAATACAATTATGGTCATAAGCAAGCAAAACGTCGCCCACGCAAGGCGTTGGTGGTACTATTCAGTTCGCTTACGCTCATCGGTCTTATCGGCGGAATTATGTATTTTGATCTGCGCAAGAATGTCGGCTCTGGCGTGGAAGGTGAAAGCCGGGTAGTGAGCCAAGTGCTGAGCGATAATGCAGGGCAGATTACGATAGATGAACCAAATTACAGTTTAGAACTGCCAAGTGACTGGAAAGAAACTGGTCGTAATACTAATAATCTTTATACCAGCATTACTTGGCAGGCCACCACGAAGGGTAAGGACAATAGGTGGCTAACTTTGTATATGGATAGAATCCCGCTTGATACGCCGGTAAATCGGATAGTGACTCTGACAGTTCAAGATAA
The DNA here is from genome assembly GCA_013815785.1 of Candidatus Saccharimonadota bacterium. Lineage (GTDB taxonomy): Bacteria > Patescibacteriota > Saccharimonadia > Saccharimonadales > JACDFO01 > JACDFO01. Next base: position 1,988 of record JACDFO010000006.1, read on the forward strand.
TACACTTAAATTCAACGATGTTTCAGATAATTGCGCCAGTTTTACAGTCGGCGGTACATTTAACACAGGCCAAGCCTCTACTTTAAAACCCGCACTCACTAAGGTGAACAAGGTAGATTTTATATGTAATCTGCCACGAGTTAACGACAATGAAGTAGGCACAGGAACGGAAGGTTCTGTGAATTCGGTAACGGTAACGGGACCCAGTAAAGGAACACACAAGTATTTCTTTTTATATACCGATCGGAATTTCCAGCCTGATTACGGTCTGTTTTATGACGTATTGCGAAGCTTTAAGGCTAAGTAGCCCGTTCTATACAATTGTGTCGCCTAGAGCGGTTGTTCCTATTGCCTTGGTGTTATATACGAATTTCTTTTCTGAAAGGGCCTGATTGAGAGTATCGGCGATGACTTCCATAACTCCATGGGCTTCGTGAGCATTAGAGACCGTTCGTAAGTCGCAGAACCTAAAGACAGGCTGCTCGTCGTCGAGCCACACAGCCATGGGAAGCACGAATGTACTCGGTGCCTGCATCATTTTTATTGTGCCTTCGCTGATGGCCCCCATAATATAAGTGCTAGGGTCATCGGGGTTTTGTTTGTCCGTAGACCCGCTGCCTGCTACGCCAAGTAGATAGCCCGTAGATGAGCGTTGTCTTGAACTTATCAGATCACGGATATTGCGATTATGCGTATCAATCAAATCGGTCACAAAATCAAAGAGCTTGGAACGGTTCATGGAATCCGTTCGCGGGAAACTTAGAAAAATGTCACTGCAGCCTACTTTCAGTGCGTCAACGGCAGGTATGGATGGTGACCCTTTTTCTAATATATAACCGACGCGGCTTATCATTTTGCTGATTATAACACCGGTTTTAAAGTCGTAGCCTTGCTGGTCTAGCATGCAGTGCGGCCCGGCAAGACCTATGACGACATCAATAGTATCCCCGTGGTTGGTGACTAGTATGATGTTGTCGCCGCGTTGCAAGATATTGCCGTATTGCTCGAGCATTGCTTGGTGTTCCGGGCTTTTAAGGCTTTCTAAATAAGCCGGAAACCGGTGATCGGCCTGCTCAACAACATAGGCAACTGCATCTGCAGGCTGAGGATCTCCACCTACCCAGTAACAATCTAATTGCTGGGCGGGATACAGCCTAGGATTGGCGTCGAGTAGTTCCATGCGCCCATTAGATAGCATGATGTGCCGCCCGGCGAGTTCACCGTACTCCTCTAGAACAGCGAGTTCACGCTCCTGGTAACTAATTTTTTCAATCACAGAGCTATCGTATCGATATAATACTTCAGACACAAGCATAAGCGACGGATTTAAATAATACTACATATAGCGTAGGCAGCGTGAGGTATACTACTAGGAGTTAACAATTATAAAGCTGGAATCAGGTGTAAATCCTGAACTGTGCCGCAACGGTAAGCTCAATGTATGAGTAAGTCCGATACAGCCGTAAAGTCTCCCGAGCAGGAGCGTGAAAACTGACTTTTCACACCCTTGCTCATCTGGAGCAGGGGTTTTTATTTATGGAGCGATTGGCTGAACGACCGAGGATTGAACAGCAGGACTTCAATCACGAGCAACGGTTGTATGATGATACGACTACGTGGCTGGCAGAAGTATTGGACGGCAGCATGCGGACACCTTTTGAATACCGTTTCGATGGTCGTGAACTATATGCCCGTGACGGCAGTTCACTCAGACCCATTTTTGATAACGCTATTGAAACAGCGCGTACATTTGGTTCAGATAAGACTTTTGAGCTTCGCAGGCGTTTAATTGAGGCTGAAGAATATACTGCAATGATACAAATGGGCCATGGTGAATCACCAAACACCATGGTGGTTGTATCTGATTTTCCACCCGAGCTAATGAGTGCAAAAAAAGACACTGATGGTTATAACGTCAGACGTAAGCAAACTATGCTTCGGGTTATAACCAGAAGGGCTGACGGAACATTGTTGATGCGTTCACAAAGCCTTGATATGAGCGATCGGACGGCTTTAGAGGCACTATATGCGGCTCTAGGGTTCGTGCCTGAGCCCGGGGAGTTGCTTGGCCAGCGAATACAACTTGAGTTGCCTGAGATGAACCAAGAATTTTTAACAGACCAGCTTATGGGTGTGTATGATCGATCACTAGCTAGCCGCTACGGTGGGCAGTATCATGCCGGTCGAAAATCCGAGCATTCAATGAATACCTACGATTTCGTGCGAGCCCAAAATGATTTGATTGCAGAATTTGTGAACGGGTCAAAGTATGGAATCAACGAACGCTTATTGTATGACCTAGCTGCGGCCTTGCAAGCTCGGTATGAGCGAAACTCAGATAAAATAGCTATCTCCCAGTTGACTGAAATATTTACGGGCGATGCGCGTCAAGAAATGAGTTTAGCTGGGCAGTCGGCAGCTGCAAGCGGCAGAGTGTTTAGTGGCTGTGGCGCAAGCCTTGGGGCCTCAGGAGAGTCTACTGGTAATGCGCAGGATGAATTAAGCCAGCTTGGGTATGGTAGTAAGTCGGAAGAGACAGCAAAACTTCCCGCCAAGATCAGGTGCATTAATTGCAAAGAAAAAGTCGATAGTAAGAAAGTTGTAAAGCCAAAAAGTTGGTGCTGCCCAAGTTGCAAGTATGAAGTAGATATCTGCAGTGGCGCGGTAATCTGTGCTGGCAAGCGAACAAAAAGGTAAAATATCTTTATGAAAGATATCGCGAGGCGCGTTGGCATTTATGCCGGAACTTTTGATCCGATTCATGCCGGCCATTTGACTTTTGCGCGCCATGCGATAGAGACATGCCAGCTAGATAAGATATTCTTTTTGGTAGAGCCACGCCCACGACGAAAGCAAGGAGTTCGAGCTTTGCAGCACCGTGAAGAGATGGTACGGTTGGCAATTAAAGACCAGGCTGACTATGGCATGATAGTTCTGGAACAAGCTAATTTTAGCGTAGAAGAAACATTGCCAAAATTAAAAGCGCTGTTTAAAGGTGCCGAGCTGCATATGCTGCTCGGTGAGGACGTCTTTCAGCATTTGAATAGTTGGCCGCATGTCGAGGAGCTTTTGAACTCTACGAATTTTATCGTCGGTCTTCGAAGTGGCGATGAAGAAGTAATGCGACAACACCTGCACAGTATTGAAAAAGCCCGAGGCATAAGATTCAACACAACTTTTTTGGTTACCGAATATTTGGAAATCTCTTCTAGTAAGATTAGGCTTGCCTTAAAACATAATCAAAAACCAACCGGACATCTCAGCGTGTTAAAAAACTATATACAAGAAAATAAACTGTACACGACTTACCCAAAATAACACCTTCCTGGTGCCAAATAAGAACCGCTGCAAACTTCCATCTTTCTCTCGGCGTAGCTATGGCTACTCCTCAAGAAATCTAAAAGTTTTCGCTGGCTCATATTTACCACAGTAAATGCGTTATTTTGGGTAAGTCGTGTATACGTTAACGAAGAATAAGTTTGCCGAGACCTAGGAATGTCATAAAACCTATGACGTCGGTAGCGGTTGTGATAAAGACGGTTGCCGAACTGGCCGGGTCTTTTTTGAGCTTGGTCATGATGAGCGGAATCATGGTGCCAAAAAAACCAGCGACGAGTAAATTAACCACCATCGCCAGAGCTAATACAATCGCAATGCGGACATCGCGGTTAATGATGATGACTGCCAGAGCAACTATGACACCATTGATAATGCCGTTATAAAAACCAGCACCGACTTCGCTACGCAATGTTTTGCCTGCAGTTTTTAAGTCAATCTGCTTAAGAGAAATACCACGAACTACTACGGCCAGTGTCTGGGTAGCTGCGTTACCACCCATACCCGCAACAATAGGCATATAAACTGCCAGCAGTACGAATTGTGTCAGTGTTTCCTCGAATAAACCGACAGTAGCTGAGGCTAAAAATGCGGTTCCGAGGTTAATAATCAACCACTTATAACGGAACTTAACCTTGCGCCGTGTGTTATCCATGACACTCTCTTCATCGTTGATACCGGCAAAGTCGTACAGCGAGGCCGATTCTTGCTCGTGCATCAGCTGCAAGACGTCGTCGGAAAATATAACTCCCAATATAGTGTCGTCGTCGTTCAGTACAACGACTTTATCGTGCGGATGCGCCCGGAACATATCGATAACGTCGTCGTGGTCTGCAGCGTGGCTGATAGTCGGAGTCTTTTTGACATGCGTGGTTATATGGTCTTCTGGTTTGCCAAATGCAAGGCGGTGACTAGGCAAAGTACCAAGCAGCTGACTGCCTTCCACAACCAGAACTACTGGCGAGCGGCCAGTACGTCCTTCGTGCAGCTTAACTTTTTCAGCGACGGCTTTGATGCTTTGTTCTGGTTCGACCTGGATGTAGTCCAAGGTCATTAGCCCGGCTGCAGAGTTAGCGTCAAACTCTAATAGCTTCCCAAGCGTATCTTTGAGGCTTTGGCTGAGGCTTTGTATGATGCGTTCACGCTTCTTCGGCCCAACTAGCTGTAGTAAGTCAGTTGCTTCATCCGGATCAACTCGTTCGAGTAATGAAATAAGTTGTGGTTCGGACAGATTAGCCAGTACGTTTTTACGAACGTTTTTACTGAGCATATGGATAAGGTCAGCTTGTTCGGCCAGCGACAGATTTAAAAAGAGCTCAATACGTTTTTTAGGTTTAAATGACAAGTCATGAATTATTTCAGTTTTATTAGTGTTTTTATGATGCATATTCAGATTAACTTTCTATATTTGGAAAGTGGCTTTCCAAATATGTTAAATGCTTTTCGCGGAAATGAGTGAACTCACTCTTTTTTAGTCCACTCTTTTTAATAAATGCGCTGATTTTTTCACTACCGATATAGTGGGGAATCATGACATAGGTAGCACCAAGTTCGTATAGCTTTACAGCCTCATCTTTATTATCCGCATGACAGATAATAACAGCCGATGAATTGATGCGGTTAATGTTTTTGACAAGACTTGTGGTGACCTCGAAATCAGAAAACGTGCTGATGATCAGCTTGGTGTTATTAATGTTGATTTCTTCGAGCAACTCGCTGTCGGTCGCATCGCCATAAAGATACGGGACGTCCTGATGTTCCAGCGTATCAATAACACTCGGATCATAATCTATTACCAAGTAACGCCTACCAATGTCCTTGAAGGTCTTGATAAATTCGTGTCCACCATGATGGTAGCCAAACAAAACTATTGCGTAACCTGCCTTGGCTCGCTTTTCTTTGTAAGTCACTTCCTTTTCAAACAGGTGTAGCTTAATACGGTCAAATCGCGCAAACAGTTCGTCGTCAAATTGCATGAGATAGGCCGAGCTGGCAATGGTAATAATTGCGACCAGTGTAATAATGGCGCTTATTTCGGGACGGACTAATCCTGCAGTGGTTGCCAGGACTACTAGAACTATTGAAAATTCGCTGATTTGAGACAAGTTAATACCAGCCTTAAAGCTGATTCGCTTGGTGTAACCCAGTACGCCCATAATTGAAGTGATAGTAAAGGGCTTAATTATTATCACGATAGCTGACAGTACTAGCGCAGGCCATATGCCTGCAGATAAATTCGTGACGTTCAGGCTTTCACCCAAAGCTATAAAGAACAGCACGATGAAGAAATCACGCAAGGGTTTGAGTCTGGCACTAATTTCCTGAGCATAAGGCGAAGCTGCAAGAGCCACACCACCGAATAGTGCACCTACTTCAATGGAGAACCCAGATAGCTCGAATAGAGTGGCCACCCCAAAGCCCCAGGCGATAGCAAAAAGAAACAACAGTTCTTGTGAACTGGCCATATATTTCGATACTCGCGGCAAAACCTGCGTGCTACAAAAGGCCAGTACTCCTACTAAAAAGGCACCTCGACCAAGCAGAACGGCAATTTCTGATATATTCAAACCATCGCCTTGTCCCGCAACAATAAAAAGCAGTGCAAACGTAGCGATGATGTCTTCGACCAAAATGACACCGATAGCAATTTGGCCGTGCAACCTATTTTGTTCCTTTTTATCACTCAGAATCTTAACAATGATAATGGTACTGCTGAAGAACAGGCTGAGACCGATGATGAGCGACTCGGTTCTGGTAAAACCCATCAAACCGCTAGCCGCAAAACCAATAGTGCCGACTGTTACAAGCGAACTGATTGCGATCACAACGACCACCCGACCCAGTTTTCTAAGTTCAGACACATTCATGCCAAGGCCGATGATGAAGAGCAGCAGCGCGATTCCTATGCTCGAAAATGCTTCAAAAGTTTCGACGGAGTGGATGAGTCCAAAAACGGACGGTCCGACCAACAGTCCGGACAGAATATAGCCCAAGATCAGCGGCTGCCGGATGAGCTTCATAAATAGCGATACGAAAGCCGTGATAACGATTACCAGGCTGAGTTCAGCAAAGACGCTTTCCATCTTTTGTTATTCCTTTGGTTTTCGGTTTTAGTTACTTCTTATGCTATTCTACAACAAATAGCCATGTTTAGAAAACTCGCACATTTCACTGCATACTTAACCGGTACCGCCGGCGTATTTGCGCTGGCACTGACTATAGTCGCCGCATGGGCGCTTACTGGACCGATTTTTGATTTTTCCGATACCTGGCAGCTGGTTATCAACACATTTACTACTATCTCGACTTTTTTGATGGTTTTCCTTATTCAGAACACTCAAAACAGAGACAGCAAGGCTATGCAATTAAAGTTAGATGAACTGATTTTATCTACCAAAGGCCGAGATGCGTTTGTGGATCTCGAAGATATGACCGACGAAGAGTTAGATGAATTGGTTCGTGAGTTTCAGTTGATTCATCAGCAGCAGGCGACAGGTGCGACAATGAAGCGTCTGCACCAGCAAATTGCCGCCGAACGCAGCCGCCGAACAAAAAACCCTTGACGTAGGCCTTTCGTTTATGCGAAAATCTGAGCACTTCGAATTGGTGATACTAGCCAAAACCGAAAGACAAAAAATTACCAAAAATATAAAAAGTTAGACTAGACCTATAGGAGTGTAGGTCAGAGTTCTATGGAGGTGAATAGGTGATGCCTATCAAAATAAAAGTAATACAATACAGAGGTACGCGCGTGGAAGTTAAAATACGCCGGCCGAAATGGCAACAGTTCCTTTCTTATTAAGTTAAGAACTGAGTGCTCATTAGGCTCCAAAAACAATTATTGGCCGGGAAACACCCGGCTATTTTTGTGTCTACAAGTTCTTTGCTTTAAGTGCTGCGTCAATCTGTTCAGAGAAATACTCTAGATTGTCGCGTGGACTTTCTAGCTTCAGATCGTCGAGGAAAAAGGTTGGTGTGCCAGAGACACGTAAATCCTTGCCGGCACTAATGTCGGCCTGAATGATGTCGTTCACGACGCTACTAGCAGCATCGGTTTTAAATTGCTCCACATTCAAGCCTAGTTGTTTGGCGTAGCCCTCAAAGATGCCAGCAGCATTGGTGCTGCTAGACCAATTAGTTTGGCTTTCGTAGAGCAAATCGTGCATTTCAAAAAACTTACCTTGTTTGTCGGCGGCTTCAGCCGCTCGGTGGGCTGCCACAGCATTAGGGTGGCTTGATGCGATTGGAAAGTTACGAAATTGAAAGGTAATTTTATCGCCGTATTTTTCTTTGACCTGTTTAAGCACTGGATAGAACGTACCACAGAATGGACACTGGAAGTCACCATACTCTACTAGCTTAACCGGACCGTTGCCTTGTGTGTGATTACTGGTTGATGCCTGCACACTTGGTGCCCCGGCATCATCTTTTTTATTAAAGAATAGTAAACCAAAAAACAGAACACCGCAGGCTATCAGAACTAAAACGAAACGATTCATATTATGCTATTTCTCTCTCAGATTTGCCCCCATATTGTAGCACGGCCACACACCACATCTGCATACTGACAAGCAAAGCTTGCCTGAATACAACTGTTCTCGGCACCAGACACAATTTTCATTTCAAATGCTCATTCAACGTACTGCAAGTACGCCTCCTTCCGCTTCTCAATGAGAAATTGCGCCTGGCACTCGAGTGTGTGGCCATGCTGCAAATGGGTATTCTGGTGTAACATGGTGATATGGAATTTGTTATCGGTATATTGCTCGCAGGAGCTACCTTGCTAGCCATTAGCTTACAGCGTACCTATAGTAACGTGCCCGGCAAAGAACTAAAGCGTCGTGCGCGAGCAGGTGACAAACTCGCTCAAAGCCTATACAAAGCTGTGGCGTATGGGCATAGCCTAAGGACAGTCTTATGGTTTCTGGTGGTGATCTTTGCTGCCTCGTTCTTTGTGTATGTTTCGCGCAGCACCGCTTCGTGGCTTGGAATACTAGCAAGCGCTTTTGTGATATGGGTTGGTTTTTTATGGTTACCTGCTCAGGATGCCACCAAGGTTGGTATGTGGCTAGCAGCCCGTATCGCACCTATTCTTGCTTGGATGCTGCAGTACGTCCACCCGGTCATAGATGTTATTACTAGCTTTATAAGAAAACATCGACCAATCCGTTTTCATACTGGGTTGTACGATAAAGATGATTTACTTCAAATATTTGAGCAACAAGATGTGCAGGCCGATAATCGAGTAGACAGTGCCAGTCTGGAAATTGCCGCACACGCTTTAACATTCGCAGATAAGAACGTGGAAGATATTTTGACGCCACGGCGTGTAGTCAGAGCGGTGAGTGCAAACGAAGTGGTTGGGCCGGTACTTATGACGGAGCTTCATGCCAGCGGTTTCTCGCGTTTTCCAGTATATGAAGGCAAGCAGGACAATCTGGTGGGTGTGTTGTATTTACGTGATTTAGTTAAGGCAAAATCTGGCGGGCAAATAAGTAAAATAATGCATGCCCAAGTTTGCTACGTACACGAAGATCAGAATTTGCACGAAGCATTGCAGGCTATTCTCAAAACTCATCAACATCTGTATGTTGTCGTGAATAGTTTTGAAGAATATGTCGGTGTCGTAACTATTGAAGATATTTTAGAACAGATCATCGGCGAGCAAATCGTTGATGAATTCGATCAATACGAAGACATGCGCGCTGTAGCCAACATCCAGGCCCAAAAAGACCATACTAGTCATCATCTTACAGAAGATGTAGCAGAAGAGCCTACAGAGGTGATAGAATAGTTCGATGAGAACGTTAGCTAGAGAGCTTAAAGATTGCGTTGGCAAAGAGGCCACTATAGAAGGGTGGATTCATAAAAAACGTTTGCTTGGCGGTTTGAATTTTATTAATGTCCGCGACCGTAGCGGATTAGTTCAGGTTGTAGTTGAAGACAAAAAAGAAGTTGAAAAGCTTCGCGGCATGCAGATCGGTACTGTTTTAAAAGTCACCGGTAACGTAACGGAAGAACCGCGCGCTCCTGGTGGGGCCGAGCTTCACGAGCCAAAAATCGAAGTCATGGTTGCGGTTACAGAAGAGCCGCCGGTAGAAATCGACAAGCCGCTGAGCCACAAGCCAGAAAATCTGGACACTTTGTTTGAGCATCGTGCTTTAGGTCTACGGAACTTACAAGAAGCTAAGATTTTTATAATTCGCAGTCAGCTACTGCGCTACATCCGTGAATTTTTATACGAAAACGATTTTGTCGAAATCAACACACCTAAGCTACAGGCAGGTGCAGCTGAAGGTGGCGCCGAAGTTTTTAAACTCGATTATTTTGGTCAAGAAGCGACTCTCGCACAGAGTCCACAATTGTATAAGCAGATAATGGTTGGGGTATATGAGCGTGTGTTTGAAATCGCACCGGCTTTTAGGGCCGAACTTAGTGCGACCACGCGCCACGTATCGGAAGTTACAATGTTAGATGTCGAAATGGGATTTATTGAAGACCAGCAGGACGTTTTGAAGCTTGTACAGGACTTGGTTTATAACGTTTTAACTCGCGTGTACACTGATTGCGAAGCGGAGCTGAAAAGCCTCAATGCACCAGAACTTAAACTGACACCGGAATTCCCGAGTTATACGATGGCTGAGATTCATGAGTTGTATCAGAAAGAAACGGGCCGAGATGTCAGCCAGGAAATCGACCTGACACCTGATGAAGAGAAATGGATTTGCGAATACGCCAAGAAGAAGCATGGCTGCGAAGCTGTCTTTGCTACTGGTTTACCAGTGAGCAAGATGAAGTTTTACCACATGAAAGGCGAAAACGGCACAGCCCGTTCTGCCGACCTATTATTCCGTGGAATTGAAATTTCTACGGTTCCACAGCGAGAACATCGCTACGAAGTATTGCTAGAACAAATGAAAGACGCTGGTGTAGACCCCGCTAGTCAGGGCTTTGCCGCTTATGTTAGTGCCTTCAAACACGGCTTGCCAGCGCACGGCGGCTTCGGCTTCGGTATTGACCGCCTAACCGAAAAAACAGTAGGCCTAGCCAACGTCAAAGAAGCCATCCTCTTTCCCCGCGACATAAACCGCCTAGCCCCGTAGGGTTTGCTATACTCCTTTAGTGAAACAGTCTCAAGCGCTTAGTGTGATGTTATCTGGCCGGTCGGTATTTTTGACAGGTCCTCCTGGCGCGGGTAAAACGTATATATTAAATGAATTTATACGTAGGGCTCGAAAAAAAGGCAAAACAGTAGCTGTAACTGCCAGTACGGGCATAGCGGCTACGCATATCGGTGGCACAACGATTCATTCTTGGTCAGGTCTGGGAATCCGTGAGTTTATTGATTCTCGTACCCGTCAGCAGCTTGCAGGTAATTCTAAATTAAGCAAACGCTACAACTCTACAGATATTTTGGTCATTGACGAAGTTTCTATGTTGCACGGACACCGGCTAGATATGGTAAATGAAGCCTGCAGATTGCTACGTAAAAGCGAGCGGCCATTTGGCGGCATACAGGTTATCTTGGTGGGCGACTTGTTTCAGTTGCCGCCTATTAACCGGGATAATTCATCACCGGATTTTGTGCATTCAAGCGCTTCTTGGCAGGAATTAAACCCAAGCATTTGTTATTTGAGCGAACAGCATCGCCAGCAAAGCGACGGGTTGCTGGAGCTGCTTGAAGCCATGCGCAGCGGCGAGTTGGAAACGTACCATGAAGAATTATTACAAGGAAGAATCGGTCAGAAGCCAACACAGACTGTGACGCGTCTGTATGCCCATAACGTCGACATCGACACAGTAAACCAACGGCATTTAGCAGCACTAAACGAGCAGGTATACGAATTTGAAAGGGAAACTAAAGGCGGGGAAGTCAAAGTAGAACAACTGCAAAGAAGCGTGCTAGCACCAGAGTTGTTAGAACTAAAAATCGGAGCCGAGGTGATGTTTGTGGCAAATAATCCATCTGCCGGATACGTAAATGGCACCCGTGGCCAAATAATAGATTTTCAGGACGACAAACCAGTGGTCCGCCTAATTAACAGTTCGCGGCGAATCAAAGTAGAACCACATAGCTGGAAACTGGAAGAAGATGGCAAAGTCCGCGCAGAAGTTGTGCAGCTACCGTTACGCTTGGCGTGGGCGATTACTATTCATAAAAGCCAAGGCATGAGCTTAGATGCGGCCGAAATTGACCTCAGCAAAACGTTTACGCCAGGCATGGGTTATGTTGCTCTGTCGCGCGTGCGGAGCTTGGATGGCCTATACCTGGGGGGTATCAATGCTATGGCGCTACAATTGCACCCGGCTATTTACGAACTGGACCGCACATTAAAGTCATTATCGGCCGAGCTTGCTAAAGATACTATGGATGCCGAGGATGAAGCTGAAGAGGAAATAACGGCATATGAAATAGATGATGCGCTACTGGCTAAGTTGAAAAATTGGCGGACCGTTCGGGCCAAAGCTGAAGGTGTGCCGGCTTACATCATCGCTCACGATAGCTTGCTAGAAACGATTGCAGTCAAAAATCCACAAACCGAAAGCCAGCTAATGGCTTTAAGTGGTATCGGCCCAGCCAAAGCTGCCAAATATGGTCCTGATATTTTGGGAATTACGATCTCACAAACTTCATAACGCTTTTGTTTAACAGAGCGTAGCTTTATATAATGACTAAACAATGAAGCATGTGTTAGCAGCAAGACAATTTAGCCCGGAAGCGCTAGGTGAGATTTTTGATGACGCGGACCAAATGAATGAACTAGTGCATAACAGCGACAATAGGCGCGAACTCGCCGGACGGTACTTGGGTAGCATGATGGCAACATTATTTTACGAACCATCCACTAGAACCCGACTCAGCTTTGAGTCAGCTGCTCAGCGCATGGGTATGGGACTTTTAAGCACCGAAAATGCCGGTGAATTCTCTTCAGCAATCAAGGGCGAAACGATTGAAGATACGATTCAAGTCTTGGATGGTTATGCAGACATGATAGTCTTGCGACACAAAGAACAGGGTGCGGCAGACCGAGCGGCCGAAGTAAGCGCCGTGCCGATTATCAACGCTGGTGACGGTGCGGGTGAGCACCCGACTCAAGCACTGCTAGACCTCTACACAATTCAAAAAGAGAAGGGGCGTCTGGATAATCTTACCGTTGTGGTCGGGGGCGATTTGCTGGGAGGCAGGACCGCTCGCTCTCTCGTACAGGTGCTTGCGAATTACAGAGGAAACATTATCCGTTTCGTATCTGTCCCAGAGTTGCAGATTGGCGATGATATCAAGCTTCATTTATCAGAACAAGGCACAAATTTTGAGGAAACAGAAGATATGTACCAAGCCCTTCAGGGCGCGGATGTAGTCTACTGGACAAGGATTCAGAAAGAACGACTCAGACAATTTGGTGTAAATCCTGAGCTAGAAAGCCAGTTTGTGATTGACCAGGCTGCGCTCCAAGCGATGCCCGAAGACGCAATAATTATGCATCCGCTGCCGCGTGTGGATGAAATTCACACTACTGTAGACCGCGACCATCGCGCTAAATACTTTAATCAAGCCGAAAACGGCTTATATGTCAGAATGGCATTGATTGATCAGTTGATGACGCAGAGCTAGCTTGCTACGGCTAGTGATAGATCTAGAGTCGACAAAAAAGTCGAAGCGTCAGCTATTTTTTGTTGTCGTTCGGACAAAAGTTCCGGTACTTTTGCTTCCTTAGGCCGACCAACATATGGTTCACTTCCAACTGCAGCCCGTAGTTCGGCAACTTCCTGTTCAAGCTCCTGGCCGAACGATGTGAATTTTTCAAACTCGAAATGCGCGCGGTCCGGTTCTCCAAAGTCTGGTTTTTCCCAAGCTGACATGTTTGTTCCCCTTGTTTAGTTATATATTTATAAAGCTAAACCCCCCGAGTTTTTCCGGGGGGTTTGCTGCTGTTTGTTAGCGTGTTTAGCTTTTTTAGGCTACTTACGCAAATTCAACACGTGCTCCCCCGGCTGCCATAATAATGACAGTTGGTGCACATGTTGTTTGTTTTGTGCGAAAGACCATAAATCCACACTACGCCCGCCTCATTAGCATGTCAATACTTTCTTACAACATTCAATTACGACCTGTGGATAATTGACACCATGTCCAATTCATTAAGTTTGTTAACTGTTATCTAAACTTTTCCAAAGGTACCAACTAGCTACTGACTGATACGGGGCCCAATTGTTCTGTAGCGAAATTTGCAACATCTCTAGAGGGCTCGGAAGATCCTTAAACCCGTATAACACCATAAAAGATTTACGAATTCCTAAGTCTCCAGTGGGTAAAATATTTGTACGGCCAAGGCTAAAAATCATAAACATATGTGCCGACCATTCACCAATACCTTTGACGGCCACCAGCTGCTCAATGACGTCCTGATTTGGCAAAGTTGCAATATGAACGAGGTCTAATCGTCCATCTTCAATACGTTCTGCCAAATCTTTGACGTAGTTAGCTTTGGCATAGCTAAAACCAACTCCACGCATACTTTCAATGTCAGTCTTTAAAATTTGTTTGGGTGTTGGCATGTGGCCGCCAAATAAATCTAGGAACCTACCAAAAATAGTATCGGCGGCTTTGACTGATAGTTGCTGACTGACAATTGAATCAACAAGTTCTTTGTAATAGTTAGTGTGTGGCTCTAGCTTACAATCGCCGTACTTTTCTATCAGCACAGCCAGCTTTGGGTCTACTGTGGCAAGATACTTTTGGGCTTTTTGATGCGAGATCATTACAGCCATTGTACTTGAAAACACTTCCATGAAACCCCATACTGTAATGTTATGAATGAAAAAGTCGCCCAGGTCACAGGAACTCCGAATAATGGAGGCAGTAATGCTAGGGATTTTCAGCCCACTACCCGCAATCCTCAGACGACGCCTGTAAACCTATTCCAGCAACAGACTGGGGTACAAAATAACACTAACACCCAAGAACTTTTAAGTGACCAAAGCAATGTGCGAATCACCGTTACGAAAGATCCAGCGCCCGCACAAGTAGCACAGGTTATGCCCACTAAAGACGCTACTGGACTTATAGTGCTGTCTGTAGTTGCTATCTTGGTGGCAATTGCACTTTTTAAATTTTCCAACAAGCTGCCAACAAAGCGCAAAACCATATCAGAACTTCCGGTTCAATCCAAAGCTGTTGAAACTGAAAATGCGGCTGTAACTACTGTGGAGTCTGCAGCTAAAACAAAAAAGAAACCCAAGAAAAAATCTTCCAAACGTAAACGACGCTAGCACTAGGCGTGCTAACGCTTATCCTTTCTGGTAAAATACGGTTATAAATGTCTCGCGGATGATATGAGCAAGAAAAAAAACGAAGAAGAACGCAAACCTGATTTGAACGAAGTCGATGACCAAGCGGCTATTGAAGCACGTATCAAAGAAATGATGGAACCGGAAGATTCTAAACCAGTTGCGAAACCAATTGCGATAGCCGTGCACGAGGATACGGGAGTACCGATCACTGCTCCAGAGCTGCCTGTCAGCAAAAAGCCTTTGGCGATACAAGTAGTTAATCACGAGGATATAAGCGAAGAACCTGAGATTATAAGTGAGTCAGAGACCGACCCAGAGCTAATTGAAGCCATTGAAGAGGCCAATAAACAGTTGCTGGGAGAAGCAGAGACAACGGAGGAAGAAAAACCTGAAGAACCAGTAAAAGTAGTTGAAGACCCTGCTGAAGAAAATGAATTAGATGAGATAGTCGAGGACGACGAAGCAGTTACCGAAGAAGAACCAGTTGAGCTCGATAAGGATGTTCCAGAATCAGAATCTGCAGAACAGCCCGAAGCAGATCAAAAAGAAAAGCCACTTAAACATCTGGATTCGATAGTTCCAAAATCCAAAGTCGAAGAAACCATCGAAGATAATAAGACCGACGAAGCAGTCGAAGATATCATCGTAAAAGAAAGTGACGCGCTTCTAGCCGCTGAAGATGAAAAATTGGCTGCTGCTTTCCAGCCTGCTCCGCGCCCGAGTTTTGGTCAAAAAATAAAGCGGTTTTTTGGTAAAAAAGCTGTCCGGGTAATTATCGTCATGCTATTGCTTGCTGGCCTTGTGGCAGGTGGCGTGGTACCAGGTGCACGCTATTTCGTGCTCAACACAGCCGGCGTACGTAGTTCCGCTTCCTTAACGGTTCTCGATGACAGTACGCAACAGCCACTTCGTGGCGTTACTGTAAAGCTCGCCGGACAAAATGCCCAAACCGACCAAGATGGCAAAATCGCCTTTTCTAATCTTCGGCTAGGCCAGTCAGAGCTTGTAATTGAAAAACGAGCATTCGCCGAGGAAAGTAAAATTCTGACTATAGGCTGGGGGAGTAATCCGCTGGATGATATCAGTCTAAAGCCGACCGGAAGCCAATACGTCTTTACCGTTACTGATTTTTTGTCGGGCAAACCAGTAGCCAAAGTTGAGGCAGTCAGCGATGAAGCCACCGCACTCTCTAACGAAAAAGGCGAGATTCGCCTGACCATTGACGCTGAAGAAGATACTGAACGTGAAGTAATCATAAGCGGTCAGGGCTACAGACAAGAACGTTTCAAGCTTGATTTAAATCAAAAAGAAGCAGTACCACTTGGTTTGGTTTCGGCTCGCAAACATGCTTTTATCAGTAAACGTTCTGGGCGTTTCGATGTCTATAAAGTAGATGTTGATGGCAAGAATGAAGAATTGGTGTTGCCTGGTAGTGGCAGCGAACGTGACGATATGGTGTTGGTACCACACTCCACGGACGAAGCGGTTGCGCTAGTGTCGACCAAAGACAATAAACGCAATAAAGATGGATTTCTACTGAGCACACTGACAGTGATGAATCTGGCTGAAAAAACTTCAAAGTCCGTCACAACATCTGAGCGTGTGCAAATCATTGACTGGATAGGGTCTCGAATCGTCTATGTGCAAGTGAAGGATGGCGCAAGTGGCAACAGTCCAGATAGGCACAAATTAGTCAGTTATGATTTTAAAACTCAAGAATTTAAAGACTTAGCTACCAGCAATTATTTCAACGACGTAATGATTGCTGCGGGCAAAGTGTATTACGCGCCGTCTAGCACCTACGTCGGTGCTTCTGTTGCTGGCTTCTTTCGGATTGATGCGGACGGCAGCAATAAACAGACGATTCTGGCTCAAGAAGTTTGGAATGCATTTCGGACTACTTACGAAAAGCTGACACTAGCTGTACAGCAAGAATGGTATGAGCTAAAAATTGGCGAAACAAAAGCCGGTAAAATCAGCGGTGAACCACCGAATCAGACTTCCCGCATATATATGGATAGCCCGGATGGTATGCGCAGTTTGTGGGTTGATAATCGCGATGGCAAGGGTGTTCTCTTGGCCTACGATTCTTCGAGCAAAGAAGATAAAATTATTCGCACGCAAGGCGGTCTAAAGCAGCCTATCCGCTGGCTGAGTAATAATGTAATCGTGTACAGAGTTAATACCGAATCGGAAACCGCCGACTACGCATTGAATCTCGATGGCGGCGAGCCTAAAAAAATCCGGGATGTAACCAACACGAGCGGCGTAGACACCTGGTATTTTTACTAGAAAAAGAGAGAACCCCGACAATTCTATATAATTCACAAACATGCAGTTAAATAAAGTTGAAATACAGAAATTTCAGGAGATGGTTTGGGGGTATTACCGTGAGCATGGTCGGGAATTGCCGTGGCGGGAGGAGCCGTTTGATGCCTACAGAATACTTGTATCTGAGATTATGCTACAGCAGACCCAGGTGTCGCGGGTAATTCCAAAATATCACTCATTTTTAAAACGATTTCCAACTATCGATGATTTGGCAAAAGCATCAATTGGGGATGTATTACGAGAGTGGAGTGGCCTGGGCTACAATCGTCGGGCCAAATATCTGCACGAAGCAGCCAAACAGTTGCTCTCCATGGCCAGAACCTGGAAAGTTGAAGACTTAGAAGCATGTAAGGGAATTGGCAAAAATACAGCGGCAGCTATATGCGTGTACGCTTATAACCAGCCATTGGTTTTTATTGAAACTAATATTCGAACCGTTTACATCCATCATTTTTTTGAAGAGGAAGACAATATTTCTGATAGCGATTTATTGCCACTGCTAGAACAGACGATTGATCGTGAACACCCGCGTAAATTTATGTGGGCCCTCATGGATTGCGGAACGCATCTAAAAAAGACCGCTGGAATCACGGCTAGTCGCAGTAAACACTATTCCCCACAATCAAAATTTGAGGGTTCATTACGTCAGATAAGAGGTGAAGTCTTAAGGCAGCTACTGGGTAGCTCGAAGACCGAACGTAGGCTTGTGGATATCATAAATGACTCGAGACTAAAAACAGCTTTAGCCCAACTTAGTGCTGAGGGGTTAATCATTAAAGAGGGCAGCAGGTATCATCTGTAGTTGGACTTTTTAACGCTTATGGTAGAATAAGCTTTAAGGAGAATATGAAATATGAAAGCTCGATTTAGCGCAATTATTAGTGCCAGCTTGCTGGTTTTTGTTCTTAGTTTTGTACCAATTACGGTTTTGGCTCAAGAAACCGAAAATAATACACCGACAACGACCACTCAACAGACTACCTCGACGGATGAAGAACCTCTAGACCCGGTTAAATTAAAAGAACGGCTCACAAAACGAAAAACGGACCTCAAAACCAGAATTGATGCTACTAAACAAGCAAGACTCAAATCACGATGCAAGGCTTCACAGGGTAATTTAAGTAGCATTAGAGGCCGTATAAAAGGTCTGGAAACCAGCCGTTCAAATGTCTATGAAAATCTAGTCAACAGGCTAACAAAGCTGAATGATAAATTAAAAGAAAAGGGCGTAAATACCGCTGAGCTGGAATCACAAATTACGCAGCTTAACAGCCTAATCGAAACTTTCAATACAGACCTCGCTGCCTATAAAGAGGCTGTCGGTGATATGGCGGGCATGGACTGTGCAAGCGATCCAACCGCTTTCCAAGCTTCGCTTGATGCTGCCCGAACCGCCCGTGCTAAAACCGCAGAAGACGCTAAAGCTATCCGTAGCTATCTCACAGATACTATCAAGCCGACACTGAAAGTTTTGAAAAGTCAGGTAGAGCAGAAAACAGAAGACACGAGTGGGGAGACAGAATAATGGAAGAAAACAACGACATTAAACCAGTTGATACGCCGACACCTGGCCGTGTCATTGATGTTCAGATTCCGCAGGATGAGCCAGCGGAGCCGATTGTTCCGATTGTAGAGGCAGCTGGTGATCCACCAGAGACTTCTGATGCGACCGAATCGCTTGCGCCAGTAGCAGTAGATGAAACTCCAGTCGAAAAATCAGCCGATAATCAATCAGTGTCTGAAGATAAGACGAGGCATGAAGAGGCCCATCCGGCAACCGTACACAAAGCCGGTACACCGATTGTCGCTATTATTGCAGCCGTTATTGTGGCAGTCGGCCTGATCGGCGTAACAGTTTTTGCCTATATGAAAAATCAGGACGGAAGTAAAACAGACAAATACTCACTTCCAGGCGTTAGTTCTCAGAACCAAGCAGACACAACTGGTAATGAAGTCGATGATACCTCGAAAGACGTAGATAATGCCCTAAAATCGGCCGATGAAGCGGACTTCCCAGAAAGTGAGCTGACTGATCAGAGTCTAGGCTTATAGGTGAACAAACAAGCTTTATTAAAAAATATACACCATAAAATATTTGGTAGTATCTCGCTCGCATTGCTTATATTAATTGCTGTACCACAACCAGCAGCAGCTATTCCTTCCGATCCGCCTGCTGGCAGTAGCCTGCAACAGCGCATTGATTTTCGCAAAAATGAGCTCAAGCTTGTAGTCGATCCTAAAGATGAACAACGACTTAAGACGCGCTGTATCGCAATACAAGCACTATATCGCAATTTCCAGCAAGAGCTTTCGCCCAAAGTTACCAATCATCAGAACAAATATCAAAGCATCGACGCCAAATTGTATCTGGCGATCGGTAAACTAAAGCTGGCACAGCGTGATACGTTAGAGCTCGAAAAACAACGCACAGCGCTAGCCGCTAAAGTTGCGGCGCTGGACATTGTGTTTACAAACTATAGCCAAAGTATAGATGATGTAGTTGTTATGAACTGCCAAGCTGACCTAATCGGTTTTAAGTCATTAGTTCAGACGAGTCGCGGTTATCACGATGCCGTGCGCCTTCAGACGTCCGACATCAAGAACTATGTTGTCGACACGATAAAAGCTACACTGGCGGGCCACACGACGGCCTTACAGCCTAAATAGACCTAAGGTAATTCATATGAATCCACAACAAACCCCACAGAACCAAAACATTGCACCGCAGATATCAACCCAACAGGTTTATAACCAACCTCCCAGCGGGTTACCTCCACAAACAAAACCCAGCAAGAAGAAACTGTTTATTCTAATCGGTACGGGTGTCGGTCTACTAGGGTTGCTCGTAGTTATTGCCGTACTTGTTGGTGGAAGCGAGAAGAAACCGACTCCACAGACTGCTACGACTAACGACGCTAAGTCGGAATTACTTGAACCTGCAAAAGCCCTAGATATTGAACAGACTAATAACGCAATCAGCCAAGATATGAGTAATCTCAATAACGACAAAGATTTTCCAGCAGATCAGTTAAGCGACAAAGCCCTGGGACTTTAGCGTTCCTTATCTATTGTGATGTGCTGATACGGTAATATGATTTTGTGTTGTTTAAAAGCTTTTAGTAAGCGTAGGTACAGCTCGCCTTTTACCGCCCATTGTTCGCCGCTGACCGTTTTGCCCAAAATCTTAACAACAAGGCCATTCTGGCCGAATCCATCAATGCGTAAAAAATGTGGTGGTTGAATAATTTTTCTTTGAAAATCGGCATCTGCGGCCAACTGCTCACCAACATGATTAATGACGTGTACCAGCTGTTCGATATCGGTATCAAATCGAACCACAACTTCTTCGTACAAGCCACTTGTGCCCAGCGTCATGTTGGTCGTCAGCTTAATCGTGCCATTGGGTATATGGTGCACATTGTCCGCAATATCACGAAGTACAGTGGTCCGAATAGTAATATCTTCTACGGTACCACTGACTCCGGCAATTTCTATTACATCACCGACACGATATTGGTTTTCGGTAATAATAAATATTCCGCTCATAAAATCATTTATAAGATCCTTCGCGCCAAACCCGAGAGCAACACCAATAAGTCCAGCGCTGGCAAAAAGAGCAGTCGTATAGCTCGGATTAATTTCGCCGATGATTAGTATAGTCGCCACAATATAAACACCAACCCGCATGACGGCACTGCCGAGTGTGTTCAAGGTTTTCACGCGCTTTTCACGGTCCGATTTATTGGGGTACAAATCGTTTCTAACGGTGTATTTTAGAATGCGCGCGATAAATTTGGCACCAAAGCGGCGCACTAGCCAAGCACCAACCAAGATGGCTACGATATTAATCAGGTGCTCATCAAACCAGTTACCTAATAAATCGCCTAGCTTCAAAATCTGAGGCAGTATGTCCAGTATGAGATTTTCTAGCATCTCTGTTAGTATATATATTCTAAGGAGTTTAATAAAGCTAATGCTTAAAATAAAATCACTGCAAGATTCAAATTTGATTGATTTGCTCAAACAAGGCGCTGTTGGGATTATTCCAACCGATACGGTATATGGTTTGGTTTGCAGTGCCACGGACGAGAACGCGGTTGCCCGTCTATATGCCTTAAAAAGTCGTGAATCAAAACCAGGTACTATCATTGCTGCAAATATAGAGCAGCTAGTCGAACTTGGGATTAAGGCCAGATATTTAAAACCAGTTGCGGGCTATTGGCCAAATCCAATTAGCATTGAAATTCCCCACAGTATTACTTACTTAAATCAGGGAACAGGTAGACAAGCATTTAGAATTCCTGCTGATACTGCATTGCAAAAATTTTTAGAAAAAGTTGGTCCGCTCCAAACTTCGAGTGCTAATAATCCGGGTGAATCTGAGGCGAAAACTATTACTGCCGCCGAGGATTATTTTAGAGATTCGGTAGATTTTTACGTAGATGGTGGGAATCTCAGTGGCCGAAAAGCGTCTACTATCATTCGAATTGTCGACGACGTGGTCGATGTTATCCGGGAAGGGGCAGTTATAGTGAACCAAAATGGTGAGATACAAAAATAACAACCATACGATTCGTAACTTTAGCAGTTACTGCATCTGCCTGCTGAATCCAAGTGATGTTATGTGATGAATATCCTGCGAAGCCACTCGTCTAGGCTATTTCCGCCTCCGCCGGAAATACACACCACCAGATCACCTTTAGCGACGTGTAATTTGATGTTTCGCTCCAATTCTTCATCGAAGCCGGCAGGTTCAGCAATTTCTTTATTGTCCATGTAGTCGATGAGTTCGGCAGGAGTGTAAACGTGTTGCTGGGGGTCTTCACGTGCTAAATAGCTTGGCACCCAGTATAGCTTTTTTACGTTTTTGAATAGATTTTTATAATCACTTTTTATATATTCTTGCCGTCGGTTAGTCAGGGGTTCGTATACTACAACTACGTTGTCGGAAAGCTCGTGTGCTTGCTGCAAACAGCCCTGAATTTTGGGTATCGTATGGGCGTAATCACTATAAAGGTTAGGAGATATCTTTTCGAAACGGCGCGAAAGGCCGGGGAAATTATTCATGTGTGTAATAAGCTCATCAATAGGTGTATCAGTAATTTTATGAACTGCTTGAATGACTTGCCAGGCGTCACGACGGTTCACTAACCCAACGATACTTAACGTGTTAAGCTTTTGCTCGTTATCATCCAGATTTATATATTTTTCACTTGTGGTCAGTCCAACACTCGCCACATCCGAATGCCAGACAATATTCCATGTACTTTGTCCGAGAAATTGCTTAAAAGCTGCTTGGTAATCTTCTCTGGTTGGAAAAATTTCATGATGGTCGTAGTCAATACCTGTAATCAGGCTCATGTATGGCTGAAACGCTAAAAAGTTACGATCAAATTCATCGCATTCGTATATAAAATATTCCGAATCTTCGCTATATTGCCCCATTTCACCGTAAGAAATTTTAGCGCCAACAGAATAGCTCATAGGTATGTTGAGCTGCTTGAATAGCCACACTGCCATAGCGGTCGTGGTGGTTTTACCATGTGTGCCTGCAATAGCTACCAATTTGAGCTGTTTTTCTTGAATGATGTGATTCAGCAGCTCATCCCTTTTAGTGGATTTAATGGCGTTTTCGCTGCAGAACACCAGCTCTGGCGCATCCGGTTGCTCGATGCTAATCGCAGATGAGTATACGTACCAGTCAATAGGGTTCACTGCATGTTTTTCGGCGATTTGCTCCTTACTTTGTCCTATGTGAATATTGCTGACACCTTGCCCGATAAGATACTGAATATATTGTGAATCCTGCTTATCGGACCCGGACACGGTATATCCAGCTTGTTTGGCAATCAGCGCTAGCGGCCCGATGGCTGTCCCGCCAATTCCTGAAAAGAAGATGTGCATAGTACCAAGTATAAAGTTAAAAGCTTAAAGTCAAAAGCAGGATGTCTTGTCCCCGACCGTGAGAGGATTCACGGTCGGGAGAAGGAGCGACAACGGTGAGCTCATTAGCAATAAATTCTTTTATTGCTTGGAGCTCTTTAGTTTGTTGCGACGTGTTACACTGGTGGCATTAGAAAAACATAAAAACTATGCTAAAAAAATTAATATACCGCTTATTGGCACGTCGTCATTTTTGGCGAGACGCCAGTTTTGACGAACTGAGCGAACTATATGTCAGTATGATGATGCGGAGCCTAGCGCTCGGAATCATCGGAATTTTCGTACCCGTATTTTTATTGAAGTCCGGCTATGCCTTTCCTGATATTATCGGATTTTTTGTTATGTTCTTTGGCACTAGGGTATTGGCCGATATCACTGGTGGTTATATGGTTGCCAAAATAGGCCCCAAACATACTATGCTCGTTAGCTACGGCATACAGATTCTAGCCGCGTTACTTTTCTTAACACTACATATGTATCAGTGGCCTTTATTTTGGCTAGCTGCAACTTGGGGGACGGCAAACAGTTTGTTTTTCGTGGCTTTTCATGTTGACTTTTCAAAAGTTAAGCATAGTAGCCATGGCGGCAAAGAGTTGGGTTATGTAAGCGTTATGGAAAGAGTTGGCGCCGCTTTAGGTCCTATTACCGGAGGTGTAATTGCAATGTTTTTTGGTGCACAGTATATGTTCTTACCGGCGGTAATTTTGTTGCTTCTCGGATTAGTACCGCTGTTTAGAACGTCTGAGCCAGTCAGTATAAATCAGCATCTCGATTTTCGCGCACTACCAATACCTAAGATTCAACGAGATATTTTCTCATATATGGCCGTCACGATCGAGCAGACAATAAGTGTCATTATGTGGCCCTTATTTTTAGCTCTATTCGTAATTAGCGATAATGTCTATCTGAAATTGGGCGGCTTAGTATCGCTCGGTTTTCTAGTCTCGATTGCTGCAGCATACACTATCGGTAAATTAGTTGATGGCAAAAAAGGCAAGCAGCTGCTTGAGATAGGAGCAATCTCGAACGCTGTTTTACATATTTTCAGGCCTTTTGTATCGACGCTCCCGGTCGCAGCCCTTTTTAGCATCATTAATGAAGTGGTAACAGTAAGTTACCGAATACCCTACCATAAAGGCATGTATGACGCTGCCGACCACCTTCCCGGGCACAGAATTGCAT
>JACDFO010000007.1 GCA_013815785.1 Candidatus Saccharimonadota bacterium
GGTGTTATCAGAGTCAGACGAATTGCCATCATGATTACAATGCGGCTGACATCTTTGCACCTACGGGAACTACCGTAGTTGCCGCCCGTGGGGGTACTGTTGTCACGGCGAGAGATAACGATGGTTCGTCGGTCGGATCGCGCGTGACAATAAAAGGTACTGACGGAAATCTGTATTACTACACACATATGGGCAACGGAACTATTCGAGTAGGTGCAGGGGATATAATCACCGCCGGCCAAGAAATCGGAAAAGTCGGGACCCGGGCCGACGCGGTAGGGACCGACATGCACTTGCACTTCGATGCTTTGCCACCGCCAGCCACCTCAAGACCTGGCTGTTCTGGTGCCAGCTGTAGGTCGTATCCATTTATTAATGTGCAACCGGTTCTCACGCAGTCATTTAACGCTCTGCCAGATTAATCATGATTTTCAAAACACTAAAGTACATGACAAGATTTACCTGCTTGCTTATATGTTTCGTGGCGGCTAATCCGATATTTGTGAGTGCATTGTCGTCCGACCAACAAAAGGCCCTTGATTCTGGTGTTTATTATTTCAATACCGAGGACCCGACTGAGCCGTGTGCGGTCGGGGGGTCAACAACTCTCGTCGGATCAGATAATGCCGAAAAGATATATAACTTCTTTGTATCCCGAGGCCTGCAGCCATTCCAGGCGGCTGGGATTATGGGCAACATGATGGCAGAATCCGGACTTAACCCGAGAGCACTGCAGCCCGGTGGCGAGGGCGACCAGCCTATTAATGGACGAGGTTTCGGACTTGTGCAATGGACGTTTACTGTCCGGCAAAAACCCCTAGTTGAACGCGCCCAAGCAGCCAACGTCCTACCTAGCGATCTGGGTGTACAGCTTGAGTACGTTTTGTATGAGCTCGATGAGGTATACCCGGCAGTCGGTGATGACTTTCGGGCCACCACTAATGTGCGGGACGCTACCTTGGTAATAGAAGACCGCTACGAAATTCATGCTGGTCCGCGTCAACCAAGACGTATCCAGTGGGCAGAAGGCTTCTTGGCTCAATTCGGTGGTAATGCATCTGGTGGCTCCGGTTCATCCTCCGGCGGCACAGCTTGTGCGACAGACGGTAGCGGACAGGTAGTCGGAAACTTCAGTCTACCTGTCGACAGACGCTGGTATGACGAACACCAGGTGTGGTTCACCAAACCTCACCATGACTATCCAGCCGCAGATATACCAGTTCCAGTCGGCACACCGGTCTACTCAATGACAGCTGGTACGGTCACGAACGCACCGAACGGTGGAGCGTGTGGTACTGGAGTGAGTATTGATGCTGGTAGTGGTGTGACGTTTACTTATTGTCATGGTTCTGATGGTGGATCGATTACCGGAGCAAGAGAAGGAGACACTGTAAGTGCTGGCCAGCTAATTATGCACTCAGCAAACACTGGTCGCTCAACAGGACCGCATTTGCACCTTGGAATAAAAGTGAATGGTGAGAATCGGTGTCCGCAGGAGCTCTTCGTCGGTATCGCGAACGGTACGCCGCCAGCCATAACATCACTTCCATCAAGCGGATGCACTAACTAATGAAAGGTCAACTGATATGAAAAAACGCATCATTCTCGCCATTATCATCATCTTGCCCCTGATTGCGCTGTATTGGTTGTCTAGCTATGCCTATCTCGAAATTACCGTGGACGGTTCGCCTGAAGGCAATACAGTGACCATCCGCAACCAAAAAAGCCTGAAATCCGTAACCCTAGACAATGTCAGTACCTCTAACAAGCGGCTTGTTAAAAAAGGTAGCTACGAGATTGACATCACCAAAGGTGAAACAAGTTTCTTTTCCGTAAACACTACTGGGCGCTTTCTGAGCACCACAACAGTCCGAGGTACATTAGAGGAGGAAAAATCACGGATTTTTATCGGCAATAATCCGGACCCCTGTACTCATCTAGTGAATAATTTGCTCGTATCTTTTGTTTGCGGAGGGGCTTATGACGATATTCAGATACATAATCCTGCAACAGCCGATCAGCCCACCTTCAATAATAAAAATCCCAATGTCAGTGAAGCGACTATCATCCGCATGGTTAGGACTAAGCAGGGCGGTGTGGCTCTGGTCAAAGAACCTATATTGGGCGGGGATAGTGAAGGGGATACATATTCGTTTTTTCCAATAAAAGAAGACCTCGAACAGGCAGGCGGGATAATCATTAATGAGACACGCGATAATCTGACCTATGACATTACACCTTTTAAGGATGGGTTCTTACTGTTCGATTCTGCATTTGAGCAATTGCGGTACTTTGCATCAGTCAGCGCAGCAGCCGAAGAAATCAAGATTGAGCGACCGGAGGGTAAGAATTTACAGCCATTAGTAATCAATACTCGCGGTGACACAATTGCTATAGCCTATTCTGATAATACTGAGGGTGATGTCTCAACGCTCGATGCTGACGAGGGAACCAAAGGTAGCACCACGGTCGTCATATATCGAAATGATGAATCCACTACCTTTAGGTTTAAACAGCCCTACTCATCAATCAAGCTATGCGGCGAGCAAAAACTGTGCGCTTTGGTCCAGAATAGACTCGAAGTTTTTGACACCAGTGGCGACAAACAGAAACTAGTCTTTAGTGTTACTGGTGTGAATCAGGTAGAGGTCGTAGCGGACGAGCTAATTATCATTCGGGACCTTGATGTGCTTGGAATTAATGTGGAGAAACGAAGCGGCTCAATCCAGTACAGTTTAGGTTTATATGGCAGCTGTGGCATACAAGCTGAGCCGACCAGTTATACTCTGTGCTTGACAAATATTAAGCAAAAGAAGGTGGCGTTGTCTATTGATCCACTTAAAGTCAACACCGATAGTATAGATAAAAAGATAAATGAGCTCATGAGACTCCAAGATATAACGGACGTTTCAGCGTATCGCAACTTCATATATATTTCCCCGAAGTTTGGAAAACCGGCATATGACCCAGCCACCAACTCGTACGACTATAATGCGATTGTGAAAAAACAGGTGAATGATCAGATAAACCAAAAAATAAGTGAACTTGGAATCAATCGCGGCATCTATACCATCATAAACACATTCGAGTAGTTCGATACTTAGTGATTTTGGCTAGTTGGAATAATGTGGCAGGTTTCGGTGAAATGTTGGATTACTACGTCTGCGTCTGTAGTGGTTAAGAAAGTTTGGTAACCCTTGATGGCTTCTGTCAGGGCTTTACGGCGCGAGCCGTCTAGCTCGCTAAAGACATCATCCATTAGTAGTAACGGCTTGGCACCTCGATCTTCTTCTAATAATTGCAATTCTATTGTTTTTAACGCAAGTAATAAGGTACGTATTTCGCCCCGAGAGGCGCTGTGGTCTGCATCATGCCCGTTTAAATTAACCCGAAAATCGTCACGGTGTGGGCCGTGGCCAGTAAATCCACGCCGTTCATCAAGCTGTTGACCAGATTCAAGCTTGTGTAATAGTTTGGTGCTGTATTGTTCGCCCGAACAAGAACTGACATAGTCAACGGAAACCTTGGTCTTACCACCGCCCATAGATTTGTAAATAGCGGAGATATCTTTATTGATCCGACCAATTAATCGCTGGCGGTGTAGGGCCATTTGGCCACCCAGATCGCTCAAACGCAAATTCCAAACAAATAATTGGTCATGGGTGACATTGCCGTTTTTAAGTAAAAAATTTCTCTGTTGCAAGGCTCTTTTATATTGTTTGCGTAAAGTGTCGTAGCCCGGTGTGAATTGTTCTAGTAAATCATCCATGTATTCACGACGGAGTTCTGGTGAACCACTCAATAGTTGCAAGTGATTTGGTTCAAATAATACAACCGGCACTTGTTTGGCAATCGTCAGCTTTTTAATTAACTGCTCGTCAACAATCAGTTCTTTTTTGATACGCATATCTTCATCGATAAGTTTTATAGTTCTGGCGCCACCATCGCCGTGGCCATCCAAACGTGCCCATGGTTTTTTGAATCGTATGAGTTCTGTGTCTTTAGCCCTATAGGATTTACTGAGTGCTAAAACCATTATTGCTTCAAGTAAGTTTGTTTTGCCACTGGCGTTTGGTCCAACAATAATATTTACCCCAGGCGAAAACTCAAAGCTATCGTCTATGTACGAACGGAAGTTTTGTAGCCGAATATCAGAAAAAGCCATTAGCTAATAGTCCTTAGCTGGTAGCTTCCGGACAAAGCCACTTAGCAATCTACCGACTTCCTCGGTTTGTTCAAGCAAAGTTTGTTGTTTCGCTTCAGAGATATAACCAAGTTTGTGTGCGATTAATAACATTGACTCAACTTCAGCACATGAACCTTTGGCTATCATAAGAAAATTTCTGAATGCTTTATCACTTCGTTTAGCATATCCTTCGGCGACATTATTACTAATGGAAATTGTTGCTCGTTGAATCTGATCTCTAAAACTGAAATCTTTGCAGTCCTTAAATTCTCCATAAATACTTACAGCCAAATCCGCCGCTTTTTGCCACGTTACTAAATCCTTAAAGGACTGTGTTTTCATTGTCTCATTCTATCAGCTACAAGCTCTTAGCTATCAGCTTTTAAGGGGCATTATGACGTGTGTGTAATCTTTTGCTTTTGCGTCAGTAATTAGGCACGGTTCCAATTTGCCATTGAATGAAATCGTTGCCTCATCGCCGTTAAGTGCATTTAGTGCATCTAAAATATAACGAGAGTTTAGCGTAATAACACCATCGCCAGTAACTTCAGCATTGGCGCTCGCCGTGTTTTCACCTATTTGTGAAGCGATGGAACGAATACTGACTTGGGCTGGTTCCGTTTCTAAATTAATCGTGACACTGCCGGCACTTTCGCGGGCAAAAAGGCTAGAGACTTTAGTAATATTTACAAAATCGACCCGTTTTAGGATTGCAGATGATGCAAAGGTTTTTGGAATTAGTTTTCTGTAGTCTGGATACTTACCCTCAATCAAACGCGTAACAAGCTCGACATCCCCCACCTTAAATAGTACCTGTTGATCATCATGTGTCACCACTACGTCAGAATCTTCGTCTCCTAAGATGCGTAGTAAGTCTTGTAGGGCATTAGCAGGAATCAGAAGGCTAACCTCTTGTTTAGTTGTATCTAAACGTTTTTCAGCCAAACGATAACTATCTGTCGCAACGATATATAAACCGCCTTCATGGCTATGAACGAGTACGCCTGTCAGTAGTGGACGAGCTTCATCAGACGAAGCCGCTACTACTACTTGTTGTAAACCTGTTTTGAGTGTTTTACCGGCTATTTTCCATTGCTTTCCACCAGCAATAGCCGGCATGACTGGGAAATCTTCAGCCGTAACACCATTGATGATTGATTGATATTTATCGGTACTAATGTGTAGTTTGTTTTCTTTGAGTGATAAATCAATTACACCAGAAGGTAGGCTGCTGACAAAATCTTGCATAAGCCGGGCAGGGACGGTAATAGCACCTTCAATCGCAACCTTCGAACCAATGTAGTGGGTAATCGCAATATCTAGGTTTGTTGCAGCAATACTTAAACGGTTATCGACTGTTTTTAATAAGACATTTGAGAGTATTGGTAGCGTACCTCTGCTATTAGCCACCCGTGATACATGTCCGAGTGCTTTCGATAGGTTTTCCTGGGTTACTTGTAGCTTCATTACTATAATCCTTTCATGTAAATAAAATTAGTAGGGGTCTTTATAGGCTGTGTGGATAGTGGGTATAAATTAAATATAACAGATATAAAATTCACATTTCGGTAGGGGAAAAACTGAGTACTTTTATTGCACAAAATGTTCACAAGGTCGTAGGGTTGTACCCAGCCACGCGGGGTATTATTTTGGCTGTGTGTAAGTCGGTACAGTTGTACCCACTTGTCCCACAAGCCATGAACAGCCTTTACCCAGCCAGTAATATTCTTATGCATAGAGCCGCTCCTTGATTTCACTAATAGCAGATTTGATATTAGTGTCAAAACTAGCTTCTCGCTCGATTTTTTCGACCGAATGAATCGCAGTGGTGTGATCTTTGCGTCCTAGCTCGCGGGCAATCTTAGGAAAACTTAGATGCAATTCGCTTCGTAATATATACATAGCTACCTGGCGAGGTACCACAATATCCTTGTCCCGTTTAGGTCCCAAAATATCCTCCATTGGAATCTGAAAATGCTTGGCGGTTCGTTCAATTATCTGTTTGGCGCTGATGTGTTTAGGTCGGGCTTTTGCGACACCAAGCAAACTGGAGGCGATAGCTAGGTCTGGTTCAAGGCCTCGCATTTCACAAAAAGCCAACAGTTGGTTTAATGCGCCTTCGAGTTCACGAATGTTTGTCTGTACTAGATTTGCTAAATATTCTACGACTGGGTGTGGCAACGTAACCTCGTGTGATCCAGCCTTGGTTTGGATAATGGCACAGCGTGTCTCAAAGTCAGGTGTTTGCATATCGATAGCCATTCCCATCGTAAAGCGCGACCGCAATCTTTCCTCGAGGGTAGGGATGTCCCTGGGGGGTTTATCGCTACTGATAATGATTTGCTTATTGGCTTGATGCAGGGCATTAAACGTATGAAAAAATTCTTCTTGGGTTTTTTCCTTGCCGGCAATGAACTGAATATCATCGATAATCAACACGTCGCAACCGCGGTAGTAACCAGCAAAATCTGTGTTTTTCTTAAAACGTATAGCGTCTAGGAATTCTTGGACAAACTGCTCGGTAGATACATAGACTACTCTTCCGCCAGGGTTTCTGGTTAGGAAGGAGTTGCCAACGGCTTGTATTAAATGAGTCTTACCAATTCCAACACCGCCATATATAAAGAGCGGATTATATTTTGTGCCAGCAGTTTGGGCTACTGCCTGACAAGCTGCATAGGCCAGTTCGTTACCGGATCCGACGATGAAATTTTCGAATGTGTAGCGCTCGTTAAGCCCTTGGCGGTAGCTGTGGCTAAGCGATGAGCTTGTAGGTCTATTTAAAACACTGTTGTCTCGAACCTGATTTAAGATTACAGGTTCGTCGTGTTTTTTTGGTGTGGATAAAGAGTGGATCTTGTATTCAATATTCTCTGGTTTTACACCATTTTTGGCCAAAGTGTCTGCGACTAGTTGGTTATATTTACGCTCTAATTGTTGCTTTATAAAGACGTTAGGGACGCCGACGACGAGCGTGTCGTCTTTGTAGCGTAGCAGGTGAGTGTTCTTGAACCACGTGACAAAACTAGCTCGTGAAACCGTAAGTTCTATCTCGCCAAGTACGGCTTGCCACAAGCTGTCCTGCATTATCCGCTCCCTCTTTAGTGCTACCCATACTATACGAAATTTTTAGACTTTTCCACAAGCCCCTAGGTGTTTATTATGGTGTGTGTTGTAAATCACAGAAAAGAGCCCTCGCTTGTACACAATAGAGAGCGGTATCTGTTAATCTGTGGACAAACAAGTGTCGTCAGTGGAAAACTTTGCTCGTTTAGTGGGAAAATATTGTTAATTTCACTTTGGTTTCGTGTCGGGATCTTTTTATGGTTACTAGCGCTAAGTTGACCAGAGGTGAGCTCTCTGGTAGAATAGCACTCTATGCCAAAACGAACTTTTCAACCCAAGAAGCGCAAACGCGCTCGAATGCACGGCTTTATGAAGCGCATGGCCTCTAAGGCTGGTCGTAACATGCTAGCCCGCCGCCGTCTCAAAGGCCGCGCCAAAATCTCTGCCTAAGCGTCAGATAGACTATACTCGTATACATGATTAGTCGATTAAACCGTTTCCACGGACACGGCAGTTTGCGCTACGTATATCAGCATGGTCATGTGGTCCGTGGCCCGCTTTGTTCGCTAAAATATGTACAAAATGATAAACGCAAAAATTATCGCCTAGCGGTGGTGGTTAGCAAGAAGGTTCACAAAAGTGCGGTGCGACGCAACCGGATTCGAAGGCGGCTGTACGAGGCTTTCCGTCTACAAGCGGCAGCTATTCCGCCATATGATATGGTTTTGACGGTTTTTCACGAGCAAATTGCAGACATACCCAGCGAAGAGTTAACTCTTATGGTGCGCGCTCAGCTAAAGCAGGCTGGCATCACCAAACTTATCAAAAAATAGCTCTAAACCTTTGTAAAGTGTGTAAGTCCTATTACTACTTATCCTCAGGGGTGATATCATAGGTCCAGTAACGGATGTTTTTATGTTTCAAACCTTAGTAGTTCAGCCCATTTTTAACCTGTTAGTGTTCATATACGCCATTTTGCCTGGCCATAATTTCGGCGCGGCAATCATTATATTCACTATCGTCGTCCGGCTACTTATGTGGCCATTGGTTAAAAAGCAACTGCACCATGCCAAAGCCATGCGCAAACTGCAGCCAGAATTAAAACGTATCAAGCAAGAGACAAAAGGCGACCGTCAAAAAGAATCACTGATGGTTATGGAACTTTATAAAGAGCGCCAGATTAGCCCGTTTGGCACAATTGGCATTCTCATCGTTCAACTTATCATTTTGCTCGGCCTCTATTCAGGACTCAGTAAGGTTGTCAAAGACCCGCAAGCGATTATAGATAATTCGTATCCTTGGCTACGTGACCTCAGCTGGCTAAAGCAGCTTGGCAGCGATATTAGTCGGTTCGACGCTTCATTGTTTGGGGTAATTGACCTCAAGCGGGCGGCAATTGGACCATTTTACTTTCCAGCGTTCTTGCTAGTAGTCGGCAGCGCCGCTATTCAGTACTTCCAAAGCTCCCAGCTCATGCCTCAGGCCAAAGATGGCCGCAAATTACGTGAAATCCTGAAAGAAGCGGGCAATGGCAAACAAGCCGACCAAGCCGAGATAAATGCCGCAATTGGCAAAAATACTAAGTTTATTATTCCGTTCATGATCTTTTTCTTCACAGTTGGTTTACCGGCAGCACTCAGCCTGTACTGGCTAGTCGGTGGTTTGGTAGCGTATATACAACAAGCCCAAGTTCTCAAGCAAGACGAAACAGAGCTCGAAGCAATAGCCGATGCCAGTGTTGGCAAAGAAATCATCGAAGGCGAAATCATCGAAAAACCAAAAACCAAAAAGAAGAAACCAGCCTCCAAAAAATCTAAGAGGAGGAAATAATCATGGACGAAGCAGCTCAAGGCAAGGGAGTTGAAGAGGCGATTCAGTACGCCAAGAAATACCTAGAAGACATCCTATCGTTTTTTGGCCTCAATACCGATATTTACGCCACGACAGAAGACAACGAGGTTATCGAGCTGCACGTGCCCAGCACACACCTCAATGGCTTTCTTATTGGTCAGCGCGGCGATACTATGCGCGCCTTGCAGTTCACCGTCAGTAGTGCACTCAAGAACCAAGGCTATGAAGTTAATCGGGTAAATGTAGACGTTGCGGATTACAAGAAGGCACGAGCAGACCGCCTAACAGAATTTGCAGAACAATGGATGAAAAAGGTCCAGGAAACCGGCGAACCTATGGAGCTAGAGCCCATGAACCCCGCCGACCGCCGTACCATTCACAAAGTAGCCGGCGAATTTGACCTTATCACAGAGTCCGTAGGCGAAGGCCGCGACCGCCACATCGTATTAAAGCCGAACACGGCTAAACCAGCAGAAGTTACTAAGCCTGAAAACGACCAATAGAAGAATAGGTGCAGAACTTTTCAAGTAAGCCTTTTCCTAGTAATCACAATTTTCTACTCTTTAAAAGGACGGACCTTTTTAAGATATAGAAAGTGTGTTATTTATCTGCTAGCTCGTACTTGATCTCAGTAAGCATTTGTTTGTGTTCTTCATAGTTCTTCATAAAAAGCTTATACTCTTTTGGTCCTGAAAATAGTGCTAATATCTTTTCCGGATTAATCCACTCCGGACATTTTTCACCCAAGTAATAATTAATACTTGAGTAGGCATAACGTATCCAATATCTAGGATTCATGTGAATATACCGACTTATATGTTCCAAATAAGAGTTTTGACTTATTCGGGATGCTTTGTATCGGCTTTCAAAAAGCGGACCACTATTCTTATACTTCAAATTGAAGTAACGGGAGTAGCTAGTCATTAGACTCTTCATAAACTTGCTCATGCACCCCACTCCTCCCTGATATATAAGTATATGGAAGTGGTTTCTCATCAAACAATAGGCCAGCAGCTCAACATCTTTTGAATGGGAAGGATAGAGGTAACCCATTTTCCCCTCCACGCGTTCTTTTGATAAATAGCGTACAAAAAGTCGCTGAAAGTATATGAAGTCTGAGTCGTCTAAAAATATATCTTTCTTACCCGAGCCGCGGGCGTAAATGTGATAATAAGATTCAGCTATATCAGTTTTTACAATATTTCTAGACGGCATGACCTGAGAATATCACAAATAACTAATCTTAAAAAGGACGGACCTTTTTAAGATATCAGAGATGTGATTATTATTTAAGGGTTTTGTTAGAGTGGTATATAACAGATATAATTAGAATAGTAGTTAATATAATGAATAAAAATGCATAGGGTGATATTTTATACCCTGGGTTAGAAGGGCTGGATTGTTGCTGGGTTGGTTCAGATTTTTCATCGGTAACGGCAGCAACTTGCGGTCTAGATTCTAGGGCAGGTATAGGGATTTGGTAGGGGGTTGATGCGTAGTTGCTAGGTGTAGTGGTCGGCACAGCTAGTACTTCTGGGTTTTGTGAAGGCGGGGTCGTTTCTTCGCTCAGCTGTTCGTTGCCTGCGACTGTTTCTGGGTTATTTTCTGGAGGTTTTGGGTCTTGATTGCCGGCTATTGGCTCAATCTTTTCGGGCTCTGGCTCATCATTCGGTACTGGAGTTTGTTCTTCTGGTACTTTAACAACAGGCGGTTCGCCAATAGAGCCGTCGCAGGCATCATCGGTGTCATCTTCGTCATAGTCAATGCCGCTGGCCGGTCCGAAACCGCAATTGTCGTTGGCGTTGAGTATACCGTCTCCGTCGGTGTCGTCTTCAGTTGCCGCCACGTAGATAACTTTTTGGATATCAATAGACTCACCCGCCATATTGGTGCCATAAACATGAACCGTGTGATAGCCCACCGGGACTGAGGAGGGGATAGTGACTCCAAAATCTAGCTTGCCGTTTGTGGCAGTAGTAAAATTGCCAAGTTTTGTGGGCTCTGAGTGCAGCCAGACCTCGGTAAGCGATAGGGGTTTAAGACCACTACTAAGCCTCTCGATCGATCCTTGCCATATCGAGTTTTGCAAGACAGCATCTTTACCTAAGTCGTCAACATACAGCACCCGCCGTACAGAGCGATTTGATTTGTTAAAACCTTTTAATATTTCTAGTGTGTCTGATTCTTTGGGCGGTGCAGCGTCGGGCTTCGGCACCGGCATCGGTGCAGTGAAGTTATTGGTCTTATCCAGAATCATTTCTTTGAATCTGCGGTGGCCCATGTCGTTGGGGTGAAAGCTTTCGTTGCCGATTGGGCCGCCAAAATCGGTAAAAGGGATATTGACTATGTCGTTGCCGCCGGTTATACCGTTTACAGCCTCATTGGGGCCGATAGTTTCACAGAGCCGGTGCCCATAAAAAGCTTTTTCAACATCCACATAAAAGAATCCGGATTTATCGGCCGCCGCTTTTATCATAGTATTAAGGTAGCGCACCAATTGGTTAGAGAATTTTACTTCCTCGGCGTTCAGCCGCACGTTACCACCGCAACTACCGCCGTCCATAGCCACTTCTGGATAGCCGATGATGTAAACTTTTTTACCTTCCATTTCTTCCTGGATATTGCTGTACATGCCTACCAGGCGGTCAAACTGGT
This sequence comes from Candidatus Saccharimonadota bacterium, assembly GCA_013815785.1. Taxonomy (GTDB): domain Bacteria; phylum Patescibacteriota; class Saccharimonadia; order Saccharimonadales; family JACDFO01; genus JACDFO01. The sequence goes on from JACDFO010000007.1 coordinate 11,759, forward strand.
TATTGACCTCGCGTACAACTTCTAGGCGGTCTTCGTATGACCCGTAACACGTATCTGGCATCAGGCAGCGCTTTATCTTATCCGCGAAGCCTATGTCATTGCCAACGGTCGAGATAGTGATTATTTCCGGATTATATTTATTTAAAAATTCCCTCTGAGCAACATAGCCTGGATTAAAACTTTCCAGGATTTGCTTTTCTTCTCTTTCTTCACGTCTTATATTATCTTTTACTTGTCCCTTATAATCGTTTGATAAAGAAATAACATCCACAATTTTTCCACCTGAGCAGGCAATAGACTCCATTTCATTTATACCCAGTTCGTCGGCTATCAAGTATGGGTATGATCGCTGCGATAAATGGCACTTATTCTGCCCATTGTCGGTAGTAGATTTGTATTGGTACGCTCCTTCGCCAGAAGCAAATGAATCGCCTAAACCTAAGTACCCAAAACTAGCTGGCGGGTGACCGTCTGCTGTCAATACCAGCTTGGTATTTAGGACGGAGCTAGCCGGCTTACGACTCATATATAACCCGATCGAATAGTCGCTAGAGAACCTTAATCGAGCCACACCTACAAAATTCGGCACACTATCCTTAAAATATTTCCATAAATCCTTATAGGTACACACATTAGTCGTGGGGCAGGCTTCTAGGTCGTACAGCCTCAGCTGTGTAAAACTATTTGACCCATGAATCACGTATCTGCCGTCGTTTGTTATGGCGCTCTGTACGCCTGGCGTCGTGCCAATATTATAATCAAACGGTCTGTCAAAAACTTTCATTTCAAACGACCCGGTATTTACGCGGACTCTGCCAACATAGGGAACATCTGCTACCATCCATTTCCCGCTGTTAGAAAACGAAACAGTATCAGTTTTTACGCCCACCAGGTTTCCAAACTTATCGCGCAATCCAATTCTCGAAACGCCGGTTTTTAATTTGTAGGTAACCTCGCCAAAAGCATCAGTCACGCCGTCAATGCTAGATAAATAATCAGTAATCATAAACAAATTTGGGCCATTCGTTGTAAAGCCACCCAAAAATATGGCATTTGGTGTGCGCGGAGTGGGTAGCAAAATCATTGTTGCACCATTAGGGTGGGTAGTTCGGCCAAATGTCGTTGATCCAGCCACCTGCAGGTAGCCGGACTGCGAAATAGAACCAAAACCGGCACTAACTACGCAGCTTTCGTGGCTAATTTCTGTTTGATAATACGGAGCAAAAGGCAACACTTTGTCTGGGCGGGTAATTATTTTTTGTTTTACACAGTTTTGGTTGCCGTTAATAGAATAGGGAGGTATGTCTGTGCCTATTTCGAACTGGTTGCTGGTCAGAGGCTCGTTTTTGAACCAGGCAGACTGGTTGCTAACAGCAAAAAGTGTAGTGGGCAGCAAACTCACACCAAAAACTAAGATAAATCCCAAGCATGCGGCCCTCCGCGTGTATCGTTTCACCAACACCAAAATCACCCCGTATTACTTTAGTTCACTATATAAATTATAGAACTAATGTGCAACAAGAAAATTTCAGCTTTCTATGGGGAAGTACTCGGTCTTTGCCGCCCCACCACAGTTAACAATAATTTTTAGATTATGTTTGCTTGTCACTTCGAGTGTATCATCGAAACTATATTCGTAACTCGTCACACACCTAAAGCTCTCAATAACACCAATGTTTTGATAAATAATCTGTGTCGATTTAGATTTAGATGGACTTACAAAAACTATATCAGTCGCCAAAGGCCCCTCTCTTAATTCATTTGTGTTTAGTGTTGACGCCTCAGTCAATAGGATATTTGCGTCCTCAGTATTATTAATTGCATAGGTTAAGCTAGATGAAACACTGCAGCTGAGGGGGCCTTTTTCGGACTTAAGGTTTGCTCTTCCACAAGAGTTGTCCTGGATTACTTCGTTTGCTGGGCCTATTTTGGTTTGGATTTCTTGGGCTAGTTGTTCTAGGCTGATTGCGGCTTGGTCAAAGCGCTTTTTTTCTTGGCGGATTAGGTAGGGGTTGATGACAAAAAACCAAGCCAATACAGAGACAAAAATTAATAATAAAACACCTTTGAGTGCCAACTTCAGCCATTTTTTTATTTTAGGTTCTAAATCAAACATAACCACAATTGTACCAGCTTATTTATTTGAGCAGAGTGCATTTTATTTGTTTTGAAGCGATGGAGTGTAATTTTTTGTCTGCAGTAACCATTTTGCTCGCACCAGAAATTAATGCGGTTGCCAGGTGGATTGCATCTGGTGTTCTAAGCGCAGGGTAGAGCTGGCGTAATTCTCCGGCCCGTATGGCGATAGTTTCATCTACTAGGAGTGTGTGCACTAGTGCCTGTATTTCTTGAAGTGCACTGCTGCCGTCCTCGCCCAGACCACTTCTTAACTCTGTTAATGTGATTACAGAAGTTACACCCCAGTCCTTATACTTTTCAAGTTTTCTTAGAGTTGCAGCTGCGGTTGAGTTAAACGGGCTCCCTACGTCTAACCAGTATATAAATACATTTGTGTCGAGATAAGTTGGTTTATTTTTCATCCCAAGCGTCACGTTCCTTGCGAAGCCACTCTTCTGCGGACAGGCCTTGATTATGCCAAACACCCTTTAGGGTGCCGGCGTATTTGTTGATGATGGCTTCAATGTCTGGGGTGTCGTCTTTTTCTAGGATGACTCGTCCATCAGATGTTGCGCTAACGCGAACTTTTTGGCCTGGCTTAATAGACAACTGCTTACGCACCGCTTTGGGGATAACAACTTGGTATTTGCTTGAAATTATTAAACTCATACAGCAAAAGTATAGCAAATCGTTCAACGTTTGTCAATAATCGTTCAACGATATTCTGGCCTTACACACTACTTACCAACTACCGGTTCTCTTTAAGAACCTCTTGGTAGACTTCTAGGGTTTGTTCGGCCATTCGGCGCCAGGAATATTTCTTTGCTTGGACGTAGCCTTTTTGTATTAGGGATTGTCGTAACTTTTCGTCACTTAACACAGACGCAATCTTATCTGCCATATCTTGAGAGTTATTTGGGCCAAAGTATACAGCTGCGTCTCCATATACCTCTGGCAGGCAGGTTGCGTTGCTACTGACGACTGGGCAGCCATGGACCATAGCCTCAAGGCCTGGTAGGCCAAACCCTTCTGACAGAGAAGGGAACACATACGCCTGAGCGTTCTCGTATAACCACTTAAGCTCCGCATCACTCACAAACCCCGTGAAAACTATATTCGCGCGGGCAGGGGACAGCTCTGCCAGCTTTTCTATCTGTTGGTAGTACAGTTCACGCTTCCCTGCTAATATTAACTTTAGTTCAGGTTGTGAAGTATGTAATATCTCAAAGCTTTTTATCAAAGTTTCTAAATTTTTATGAGGAAAGGCAGATCCGACATACAAAATGAATTTATCTAAATTTACAATTTCTGGCCGTTTAGCGTCAATTGCTAACGGTGGCTCACTCGCCTCTAGTGTCACAGTAATCTTGGTTGCTGTGCTCGGCTCGTATTTGGATACATCTTGCTTTACAAACTCGGTGGGTACAATGACGCGCGAGGCCTTTTTAAGGCTTGCCTGGAGTAACCACCTATATCCGACCATACGAAGCTTATGCAGCCATTCGGGCAGCCTACCGGCCCGTGCGAACCACAGCATGGTCAAATCATGTGTAGTTGTCACGCGTGCACCTTGGAAAAACACTGGTTCTTGCGGAGTCATGCCAAAATGCACCAAATCCGGTTCAAGGTTTTTCAAATAGCGAGCAAATGTAAGTTGGTCTAACAAATTAAAGGAAAATTGTTTGTAGTCACAGATTAGTGTTTTAAAGTTGCCCGCTGTAGGCTGCCAGTCATCATTAGGTCGCACCAACACCGTATAGCGGTTCTTGGTATCTACTACTTGGAGGTGCTCTAATAGTCTATCCATATACTTCCCAGTACTGGATGGTCTAATCCTAGCATCAATAACAATGTGTTTTATGTCTTTATCCATATAGCTGGCTGTGCGTTCCGATTAATTCAAACAAAATAAGTTGGTCATCTTTCTCAAGATATAATGCCCGCAGGTCCCCGCCAATGTTAATACTGTGTAAGCCGGCGTATTTTCCTTGCAGAACATGATGATGAAGCAGTTTTGCGTTAGGCTGATCAATGAACAATTCTAGTCTGCTCCAAAAACGTTTTTGTTCAGATGCGCGAAGCTTTTGAAACTGCTTACGAAAACGTTTGGAATACTTAAACTTCATCTGATTCAAGCCAGCGCTGCATACCCTCAATGTCTTTGCTGTCAAACGCTGGCGAAACTTCACCTTGAGCAATTTCTGCTTCTACCTTTTCCAGGAGCTTCTCTAGGTGGGGGGTCATTCTTTCGGCGGGCAACTCCACCTTTTCGCCCCTAGTAAAGTTAAGAAGTTGAGCATGAATAACATAACTCAAAGGAACGCCCAGTTTCTTTGCACGTTTTTGGGCTTGTACTTTCAGTTTCGGGTCTACTTTGAAGTTAATAATCGCTGTTTTCATAACTAAAAGTATATACAAAGTATATACAAAGTCAACACTCTCGCATTTAGGGTACAATTATACGGTGCAAAGACTTAAACAGCTACACCTATACGGCGTTTTAGCCTTGTTAGCCTATATGCCCTTTCATCTTTTCTTGAGCCGGTGGTTGAGCTTATACACTGGTGGATTAGGTATATGGGATGCCAGTAAGGACCTTATTACGTTAGCACTTTTGGGCATTTCTATTTTTATATCTTGGCAAACTGGCTTATATAAAAACAAAACCGTTCAAACGTTATTTTTACTGATAGCAGTCTATGGAATACTGCACCTCTTGTTCATATTATTTGATAACAACGACCAACACACACGCTCCTGGATAATCGCTACCTTATATAATGGTCGAATCCTTGCCTATTTATTCGTTGGATTGGTTGCGGGCTACGCGGTTAAAACGTTCCCAAAAGAAACGATTATTAAAATTATTCTGATTACGAGTACTATCACTTGCTTTTTTGCTCTTGTGCAGTATGCATTGCCAAAAGATCTGATGGAGCACTTTGGCTATAGTATTGAAAGAGGCGCTAAGCCATCTTTCTTTATTGATGATAAACTAGATTTTCCAAGGGTCATGTCGACAGTTCGCGACCCTAACTCGTACGGTGCATATTTAATATTGCCCATAGTTTTACTTTGGAATTTTATCTTACGTCGATCAGCATCACTAAAAAAACTGGTTCCGCTTTTGGTATTGCATGGGATTGCGCTATTTTTAACATTTTCTCGAGGTGCCTGGCTTGGAGTGTTAATCGCTGGCGGTTTCGTGACCGTGTACGTATATCGAAAAACACTAAGTAGTTTTTTGAAAAAAAATTACTTATTTTTGGCGATTCTTGCCGTAGGTTTATTAGTTGTTGGCTTTTCAGTGCGAAATACGTACGTATTCAAAAATGTTATCTTACACAGCGACGAAAGCACAGTTATGGCTGACCCAAATGAGCTTCGGGTACAGCTGCAAGATAAAGCAGTTGAGGATATCGCGAATGATCCCGAGGGCCATGGGCCGGGTACGGCCGGCTTAGCATCAATAGGTAATCCGAATGGCACCTTTCTTACAGAAAACTACTACCTTCAGCTTGGATATGAAGTCGGTCTAATAGGGCTAGCTATATTTTTGACATTACTAGCGTTAGTGTATAAATCTGTTTCGGGGACAGAGGACAGTGACTTAAAGTTCGTGATACTCGCTACATTTTGGGCTTACGCTTTCATGGCACTGCTTATTCATTTATGGAGTAATGAGGCCGTGGCGGCACAGTGGTGGCTATTGGCTGGATTGGTAATCGGCGCTTCAATCAGTAATACAAGCAAGAAAAAGACTTGAGCCTTGCTATAATGCAGAATAAATAATAGGAGTTCAGAATGAGTATCGAAAAGCCGGGTTCATTATCAGATTTTTCAGCGAGTTACGAGGGGGAAACAGAAGATATATTGAAGTCTTATGACGATCATCTAGCAGGCTACAGACTCTCTGTAGCCCAGAAACTAGGCGTAAGTGCAGTCGATTTACACGAGATGAGCCTGGACGTAATCGGCGAAAGATTAGAACAAACTAACGAAGCTGCTTAATTGAGCTCAGTAATTTCTCGGCAACCACTTGCCAGTCGTAGTTCTTGAGCCTTTCATTGCCAAGCTTAATATACTTCTCACGTACTTCTATCGAATCAAGCATTGTGGTGATGGCCTCGGCAATGGCCCCGGGATTATCTTTGTCAAAGTATAGTGAAGCATTTTCGGCTACCTCATGGAAGACCGGTATGTCGCTAACTGCGGTTGGAACGCCGTAACTCATAGCTTCTAAGATAGGCATGCCAAAACCTTCGTAATGAGAAGGGACTACAAAGAGCTTTGTGTTTGTATATAATTCGGCACGCTGAACATCCGAAACATAACCAGCTAGAATTATTCCGTAGCCATTGCCTTGAAGATTCTTAATGTACGTAAGAGTTTCTTCCATATACCAACCCTGTCCTCCTGCTAGAACAAGCTGGTGAGTATCTCGAATATTTTCAGAAAGCTGCTCGTATGCCTTTACTAAATTGATGACATTCTTACGGGGCTCAAGTGTGCTTACAAATAATACGTAATCTTTTTTTATACCAAAACTGGAAGTACTGGTCTGTTTTGTATGAACTGGACTGGATGGTGGGATTGGCGTAATTACGAATTTATTATCGTCAGTCTGATAACGGTGCTTAATGGCTAGCTTTGTGGTTTCGGAAATAGTTATTACTAATTTTGCTGTACTGATAGATCGTGGAACAAAGCGACGCAAAAAGGAACGGTTTTTTTCAGCGACGTACTGCGGCACGTCTTCAAAACACAAATCATGAACTGCAACGATTATGGGAATATTCGTAATACTCGGTAAGCTAACAAAATTTGTAAACAGAGCAACGTCGCCACGTTGTTTAAAAAATAACTCGAGTGGCAGTTGAAATCCTAGCTTACGAGTAATCGAGAGGATTTTGCCTGGTACAAGCTTTGAGCGGACATAGCGAATATTCTGCGCGGTTGGGAGAGCGATTTTATCTTTCCTCCCCAAAAAGCTAAAGTAATGCCCGACGAGTTCAATTTCAGTAGGATAATTATCAGCTAAGGCCTGAACGAGGCCTTGGGTATAGTAGCCCACACCAGATTTATTTCCATTAACTAGCGGGTTCGCGTCAAACAATATTTTTAGTGGTTTATTTTTCATAGAGCGGTACAAATTTATCTCTAACTATTTTCTCAAACACAAGACTAGACTCGTAAGTTTTTCGAGCGTTCTTGCCGTATTCTTCTCGAAGTGATTTGTTTGTGGCTAGCTTTTCCATGGCACCAGCTAATACTCCAGAGTCTTTTGCTTCAATGAGCAATCCGTTCTCTCCGTCCTTTACTAGCTCTGGATTACCGCCAACTGCACAGGCAATTATTGGCAAACCTAGCTTTGCAGCTTCGACGAGAGATATACTAAAGCCTTCGTGGTAACTTGGGTGGACAAAAACATCACAGGAAGCTAAGCGCTCCATAGTATCTTCTGGATAGCCCCAAAAAACAATATGCTTATTGTTTTCAGCTAGTCGCTTAAACTGTTCTTCGTCAGGCCCTTCACCAAACAGCCATAAGCGTACATTTGGTAATTTAGAACTGGTTGAATTGAATGCATGAATAAGTTCGGCAATGCCTTTGGTTGTAACTAAACGGGATGTTGCCCCAAAAATTACAGCAGTTTTATCCACATCCTGACGCTTAGCCTTAGATATTTGTATAGAAGACACTCCCATGTGTATTACTAAGTGGTTGCTTGGTGCCGGCTCGCCCAAGCTTTCTTCAATAAGTTTTTTATCGCTTTTACTAGTTAAAATAACAATTTCAGCAAACCTGCTTAGAAAAAGGACAACTTTTCCGACCGGATTCTTATACCAAATCTGATTATTCTGATAGATATATTTTAAGTCCGCATAATCGCTCCATACTACCTTTTTTCTGAGTAGTTTTGCTGACAATGTTGCGCCTATGAAATCATCACGACTCTGGGGATGCACAATATCGGGGGAAGATCTTATGATAAGTTGACAGTACCAAAAAAAAAGTAAGATTTGCCAAATAAGATAGATAGGTACCAGGATTATGTTCTTACCACTCCAATCCTGTCTACGCCACCACAACCCTTTAACGGTTGGTATGTTTTTCATCAATGCATACTCGAGCAACTTTGGCGAACGACTAACAATAAGAGCTTTGTGGCCATATTTCTGAAGTTCGGCCGCTATATCTACAGGCAATCGTTCTCCGCCGCCAAAGTCAAACGCGTAAGCATTACGAATCAGTAGTATTTTTTTCACTGTAGTATTGTATGTCTCTATGGGTATGAAGGGCAAATTCGTGTAAAATACTCCTAGTGAAACTTGTGAGAAAAATGCAAAAACGTTACCGCTATGCAATGATTCTGCTGAAGCAGCTTGTAATTACGGATTTTAAACTTCGCTATCAGGGTTCGGTACTCGGGTATGCGTGGTCTCTACTGCGCCCATTACTACTGTTTGTGATACTTTATCTAGTTTTTGTAAAAGGATTAAAAATTGGTGGAAGCATTCCAAACTTCCCCATCTATCTCCTACTCGGAATCGTAATGTGGAACTTCTTTTCAGAAATGACGAGTCAAAGCCTTAGTTCAATCGTGAGTCGCGGTGATCTTATACGCAAGATACGAATTCCTCGTTGGATTATTGTTTTATCAAGCAGTATTTCTGCCCTAATCAATTTAGGACTTAACCTTCTGGTTGTATTGGTGTTCATGCTAATTACTCACGTTGATTTTATGAAAACCGGTATATTTTTCCCCATTATTCTTTTGGAAATATATATTTTTGCACTCGGCGTATCCTTATTTTTGGCAGCAGCCTTTGTAAAATATAGAGACGTAGAATATATCTGGGAAGTCATAACCCAAGCCTTCTTTTACCTGACACCCATTATATACCCGTTATCCGTGATAACTGACCAGACTCTTCAAAAAATACTGTTACTTAATCCCATGGCCCAAGCTATGCAGGATGCTCGCAGTATATTAGTCACCAAAGAAACTATAACTATGGCTGAGGTTTACGGAACCGCTAATGCCAGACTTATTAGTTTGGCTATTGTGGTAACTTTCTTTCTCGTGGGACTAGTATATTTTAAGCGAAAAGCTAAATATTTTGCGGAGAACATATAGATGCAAGATAATGTTGCGATAAAAGTCAGTAATGCCAGTAAATTGTTTAAGTTGCCACACGAAAGACATACATCTATCAAATCTGCAGTGCTTAATTTTTATAAACGAAAAAAAACCTACGAGCTCCAAAAGGCACTCAAGGGTATTAATTTAGAGATAAAGAAAGGCGAGTTCTTTGGAATTGTTGGTCGGAACGGTAGCGGCAAAAGTACTTTACTAAAGCTTTTGGCTGAAATTTATTCACCAGATACAGGTGCGATTCAGATCAATGGAAAATTGACTCCCTTTATTGAGCTTGGCGTAGGCTTTAATCCAGAGCTTACTGGTCGTGAGAATGTTTATTTAAACGGGGCACTGCTTGGATTCTCTCAAAAAGAGATGGAAGCGATGTATCAAGACATTGTAGATTTTGCAGAAATCGAAAGGTTCATGGATCAAAAACTCAAAAACTATTCCTCAGGAATGCAAGTACGTCTAGCATTTTCTATCGCTATACGAGCCCAATCAGATATTTTATTGATTGATGAAGTTCTTGCTGTTGGTGATGCTGCCTTCCAGCGTAAATGTTTTAGCTATTTCGAAGAACTCAAGAAAAACAAAAAAACTGTAGTTATTGTTTCCCATGACATGAATGCTATAGAGCGTTTTTGTACTCGCGCAGCCTTGATAAGCAAGGGCAATCTAGATTTTGTCGGATCCCCTGAACAAGTTTCAAAATTATATAAAAAACAAAACGCAAGCGATATAAAGCTATCCGACAACACGGATACTATTGACACTGGTGCAAAAATCACTAAACTATCGATTCTCGGGAGCCAAAAAAACGAATTTACTCTGAAGGAAATCATATGCCTGGAATTCAATATAACTACAGAAAAGCCGATAAAAGTTGCTCCAGGCATAAATATTACCCGAGACGACGGACAGTTTATTGTTGGGCTAACATGTCATGCACAAGTAAAGCCGAAAATAACTGAAGCAGGTATAAATACAGTGTTTACAATATCGTTTCCTGCTCGTCAGTTTATCAGAGGAACATACTCTGTGGATGGGGTTGTATATGATAGTACCGACCCACAGCCTGTGTTCTACAAACCTTCTATGGCGTCTTTTACAATTACTGAAGACGAACAGAGTTGGGGCGTTTTCAACTTAGACTGTGAATGGAAAAGAAAAGACTAAACGCGGATCCAGTTTCTGGGCACTACATCTTGAGCATATTTAAGCATTGAAGGTTCTTTGAACCAAAGCGCAGGAGCTATAACGAGCTTATTTGGTCTAGGATTAAGCCACGCTCCCCACCAGCTAAAAGTTGAGTTTGCAATGATGTGGTGCTTGCAGAGACTGGTGAGACGCATATCCTCGTGCCCTGTGTCAGGTACGTGATCGACAAATGTAGTAGGGAAGCCTAGCTCGAGGTTTTCTTTACACCACTCAGGATCATCTGAGATAACAAAAAAATGAGGTGAAGAAATAGTTTTAGCCAACTCTAGAACAGCCCTTTTGTAGTAATCCAACTCGAGTGCACCATGAAAGTTGCTCGAGGCGGTATGGGATATATAGTCACCCCGCCTTACCTGTACTGAAACTGCGTACGGCTCTTTTGCGATATTATTAGCAACGAGTTGCTTCGCTGGTGATAAAGGGTCTTTAAACGTAAAATCTTTACGCAATTGATCGGTATAGTCTTTGAAATATTTCTCACTTTGCCAATAACCGACTAGAAGTATGTTGTCAGCAGCCCGAAGTATCTCGCGGTCAAAAGCAAAGTTTTTTTCGTGTATTATCCTGGGCGCAAGAGGGACAAGTTTTCGCATCCCTTGTCTTTTACCTACTATATTTTCTACTGGTTCTCGTGAAAATTTAGCAGAAATGTTAAAACAATCCAATTCATAGTGGCGTGGTACTTCTTCTGGGGGCTGATTTTCGTAGTGGCTAACATCCAGGACCAGTCGGGCATTTCGGATACCCGCAAGCCTCCGGGCGGCAGCGTACTGGAACATTTGGTTGCCAAGACCGCCCATGAGGCGAACACTTATCACTTATTTCTTCCATTTAAGCTTTTTTTAATAGCAGATCTGCATAGTTCTTCAATAATTTTTTGATTATCGTAAGTGTAATCCCATTGCGGATAGTGATTTTTGAATTTTGAGACACCTGATATGTACCATATGTGATCACCAATCCTGTTTGTTTCATCATAAGTAAATTTTGCTTTTTTGCCCAAAATTTCTTCGGAAACTGAAATGGCTTCTAAAACAGATGTATTGGAGTGTCTTGACCCGCCGATGTTATAGACCTCACCAGGACGGGGGTTTTCATAGAACTGATTAAAGGCCTCAATAACGTCATGTGCGTGTATGTTGTCGCGCACTTGCTTACCCTTGTAGCCAAAAATTGTGTAGGGCTGTCCCGTTGCAATTGCAGAAACCAGATAGGCAAGAAAGCCGTGTAGCTGTGCGGATGAATGAGCTGGACCGGTGAGACAGCCGCCTCTAAAAACACCAGTTTTCATGCCAAAGTATTTACCATATTCTTGAACCATAAGGTCGGCAGCGACTTTAGAAACCCCAAAGATACTATGTGTGCACTGGTCTAGGCTCATGTTTTCATCTATGCCATTGAAATATTCATGGTCTTTCGGCAGTTCAAACCTGGTTTCTGTTTCAATAAGTGGCAGTAGGTTGGGGTTGTCTCCGTATACCTTATTGGTTGAGGTAAATATAAATACAGCATCAGGGGCGTGCTTTCGGGTAGCTTCGAGCATAATAAGCGTACCAACAGAATTAATCGTAAAGTCCGTTAATGGTTCTTTAGCTGCCCAGTCATGAGACGGCTGTGCGGCAGTATGTATGACTAGCGAAATGTCATTATTTTTAAATATTTCCTCAATTTTTCCTTCGTCTCGTATATCTACGGCGTGATGCGTATAATTTTTGTGATTTTTCTCAAGCCTGCTCCGATTCCAGTCGGTGCTGGCGGCGTCACCAAAAAAATATTTCCGAGAATTATTGTCTATTCCTATCACTTTGAATTCTTTTTCAGCAAAATAGCGTACAGCCTCAGATCCAATTAAACCCGCTGAACCAGTAATTAATACAGTCTTCGTCATTACTTTTTTATAGCCCTTACGTGAGCACCAAAATGAAGCAGTTCGTTTGAACCTCGATCTTGTTTAGAAAGCTCCTCGAGTCGATTGAGCAGCCAATGTTTGATGAGTTGGTCATAAGCTGATGGCTTCCGAGCATTCGGGGCATAACGCTCCGCCATATCATCAATTCTGCGCAATTCCTGGGCTACGTATTCAAAATAATTGCCATTAAAGTTCATTTCTTCAATCTCAAATCCATTTTCCGACAAGATTTTTTCGTAAAAATATCGACTGTAACCATTGTAGAAAAAATACGGAGCAAAATGAGTAATTGCACAAAAGGGTGCTGTAATAATGAGTTGACCACCCGGTTTAAGTATTCTAGAAAATTCCTTGATAGCATCTATGGGTTTGGGAATGTGCTCGAATACCTCTATGCACATCACAGCATCAAATGATTTGTCTTCAACAGGTATGTCGGTAATATCAGAGACGATATCTAATTTGGAATTATCCCATCCCTCAATATGAAGCCCGACATCACCCTCGCCAGTGTATTGTCCAAAATCCTGGCTGACGTAGTTAAGGTGTTTGCAGAAGCGTTTGTACTGTAATTCACCTGCTCCCGCGTCTAAAATTCTGCTGCTTTTCGGAATTTTTTTGAGTACCTTTTCTAGCCACTCTTCGCGGTTTGCAAGATTTCGTGTGCCAACATCGTCGCCCGGGTGTTTTTGTTGCCATAAGGGTGCCCAGTTTGGTGTTGTATGGTGGTCTTGCTCTCCGAGCCACCACCACATTTTTTCTGCCAAACGTTCCTCTACAGAAAGTGAACTATCCTCATATGCCTGAGGTCTACCTTTGGCAATAAGCTGCCGGACAAAATCTGCTTCACGTTGCCTGTTACGACTAGCAGGCGTGTTGACTTCTTCAATTCTTGCACCAATCCCGGGCACCTTCCTAGAATACCTGGCAATCCTACTACCAGCTCGACTACGGAGCTCTTTAGTTAGTTCACTAACACTATAGTCCTGGATACTTTTGTGCGGCTGTTTTGCAGGCTTATGCTTTTTGACCGGCTGTTTCATGTAAGAAATCTCTTGGCTTTTTTCTTAAGTCTGGTAAGTTTACTTGTTGGTTTAACAGCCTGCAGTTCGTGGGTTATTTCTTCTGTACGAGGTTCGGTTTGAGGTGGTGTCTTAGGTTTCATGTCTTTGAAGTCTACTGTAAGC
>JACDFO010000008.1:0-7696 GCA_013815785.1 Candidatus Saccharimonadota bacterium
AATCTAGTTCTTGGCCTAGCTTGCGGTGGTCGCGTTTTTTGGCTTCCTCGAGCATATGTAAATGGTCGTGTAATTGTTCTTTTGTTTCAAAGGCTACTCCGTACAGGCGCTGCATCTGTGGGTTAGATTCTTTGCCGCGCCAATAGGCTCCAGCTATACGCATCAGTTTAAATGCCCCAACTTTGCCGGTTGATTCCACATGCGGACCACGGCACAAATCGGTAAAATCACCGTTCATATAAAAAGATACGTTTTCTACCGCACTCTCACCCTCCACAATGGTACCCAACTCGTCAGCATCTAAATCTTTAGCTACAGTGGTACCGGCGCGCTTGAGGTCGTTCAATAGTTCTTCTTTATACGGCTGATTTCCTGTCTTTGCCCACTCAATAGCTTCATCAATCGGTTTTTCGATGCGTTCAAAAATCTGGTTTTCGTTTATTACCTTGCGCATCTGCTCTTCTATTCTTTTGAAGTCATCTTCTGATATCTTTGTGTCTGGTCCTAAATCAATATCATAATAAAATCCGTTTTCTACCACCGGGCCTACGCCAAGTTTTGCCTCTGGCCAAAGTGTCGTTACGGCAGTCGCCATTATATGCGCCAAGCTATGTCGCATCGGATGTAGGTGGTCGCTATCTGACATGTTTTCTCCCTCTTTAATACCATCATATCATCTCTGTTCCTAAGTCATAGGCTCTTTAAGCAAAAAAGAGGGTTGAGGAATCTCGCAATAATCCTCAACCCTGCCCATCCTTCTTAAAACACCCCTCAAAACTTCGCCTATTTGACCTATAACCATAAGTCAGTCACTACAGCTTAACATGCTAGCAGTATAATGCTAGTACTTTTGTATTGTTTCTTTTACATTCTTCCTGTGGATTGCCTTTTACCCTGTTATTCGATATGCTTTTACCTGTTACTCGGGCGATTAGCTCATTTGGCTAGAGCGCTACATTGACGTTGTAGAGGTGATAGGTTCGAATCCTATATCGCCCACCAGTATAAAATGCTGACAAATGAGTCAGCTTTTTATTTTCTATAATCTTCGCAAATTCGTTGGAGATAGCGGATGTTATGAATGCTAGTTAGGGTGCCGGCTAATGGTTCGCCAACCTTGAACTGGTGACGTAAGATGCCGCGACTGTAGCCGGATGTACACGTCGTACAATCACAAGCTTCATCAATTGGTCCGGTATCTTCGGCAAACCGTTCATTGGTCAGATGAACCTTCATATCCTGAGGACCACAAGTCTTGCACTCGAGTCTAGTTCTGGTTTTGTCCTGCGGACCGTAAGCCAGCTGTACGGATGGTACTGCTAGCGCGGACCGTAAAGGAGCAGAGCCAGAAATAGGCCGAGAAGTGCCGCCAACGACGGCTTGGCCGGCTTTGTCGACACAGATGCATGGCTTGTGGATCCAGGCTGTGCCATGGCGGGCATTCCTGGTTGGAAGCACGCAATCAAGCATATCAATTCCGCGCTCAACCGCATGACGCAGATCCACCGGATCTCCCACCCCCAGCAAAAAATGCGGTCGAGTAGGATCATAGTGCGGGGCCAGGAAATCTAGCATGCCATGCATTTCAGACCGCGTTTCGCCGACAGACAATCCACCGATTGCTATGCCGTCTACATCAGATGCTTGGACAATATCCAGGCTTTGTCTGCGTAGCTCTTTGTCTAATCCACCCTGAACAATTCCAAATAACAGAGGCCGTTCACTATCTGCCATGTCACTTGTGAGCTTTTTGAACTCATTTATACTACGCGAAAGCCAGCGGTGTGTTCGGTCAAATGCTTCGCGCGTACGGTTTGGCTGATTGTCATCCAATGATGCCAAATCATCAAAAACATTTATCATGTCGGCGCCGAGTTTCATCTGTATTTGGATAGACTTTTCGGGAGATAGAAGCACCACATCCCCTGTCTTTGGATCCTTGAATGTGACGCCATCTTCGGTGATTTTACTAACATGCGCAAGGGAAAAGACTTGAAATCCTCCGGAATCGGTCAACATTGGCAGCGACTGGTTGGCAAAACTGTGAAGGCCACCTAGAGCAGCTATGGTCTCTTCGCCTGGTTGCAGGTGTAAGTGGTACGTATTGGCCAGAACTACTTGCACGCCTGTACTGCGCACTTGCTCGGGGGTAAGTGACTTGACCGCACCTCTGGTACCATCTGGCATAAACGTAGGCGTCAACACCTTACCCGCCCTAGTATTTAGAATTCCGGCTCTAATCCCATTTTTATCAGACATGAGTTTAAAATAACTATTCATCTCTGTTATAGTAACACACCATTACGCTTAAGCTATTGACTTAGTATTGACATGGTTGTATAGCTTATGTATACTCATCGGGTTAATCGGGAGGCGCTCATACTTGAGTACCAATTCGACTTCGCTGGAAGGTTTTAAGCTGTTTTACGAAGAGCTGACCGCCCAAAGCAAGTCAATCAGTCGTATACGACGCGTTCGGCCAGTACTTGCAAGCAAGTAGGTTGAACGGCAAGCCCTAGGACTAATATCCCTAGGGCTTTTCTTATTTAACGGTCTTTCCCCACAGTTTTGATAACTTATCCACTTGTATAAGCAACAGCGTTATGACAACATGTAGTCATGGTTTGTATATATTGTAAACACGAAACACGAGTTATTAACTCTCGACCCCAAAAGAGGACGAACCGTATTTGGCGACGTCGTACCTGTATGGTTTGCGACACTATATTTACGTCTACAGAGGCAGTTGACCTGAGCGGCAGTGTTACCGTCAGACACAATAAAGCCCTACAGCCCTTTCAGCGTGACAAACTATTCATGACCGTCTACGACAGCTTAAAGCATAGAAAAACCGCCCTAGAGGACGCTACAGCCCTTACAGACACCATCATTTCCAACCTATACCCGCTTATGCCAGCCGCTATGTTATTAAGATCAGACATTATCGTTGTAAGCATAGGGGTCTTAAAGCGATTTGATAAAGCAGCAGCCTCCTACTACCAGACTTTTCACCCACCTAAAACAGACGTCTAGATAATTGTCTGTTTATCTTCTGTGACGACGGCTTTATCAGTTACGTCGAACTTGCCGATGTATTTGCCGAACATTAATCGTGTCTGAGAATAAAGTGCCGATAAGCCATTGAACAAAATAGTGGTTACGGGCAGCAATACAAACTGCAGGACCATCCATATATTCCGATGCCTTTTGTAGCGCAGTGGCCTCGGTGGCAACAACTTTAGGCTTAGGAACAGTGTGATAAAGATGCCACCCAGTGCAACGGTCTGAATTCGGCTGGCTATTTGGGGCAGTTGGTTGGCCGCGTAATCCTGTGGATTGAATAATAGTGGTATGAAAGCTGCAAAAGCTAGGATAAGCGGTGCCGTTGCCCAAGATACATGACCTTCTAGTAGCCGTAGAAACTTAAAGGTGAGGTCTAATTTTGGCACTCTGTTATTCGTAAAATACCCCTTCTCTGCTACGTATGCCACATCTGAAGCCCCCCAAGCCCAGCGCCGTA
Source organism: Candidatus Saccharimonadota bacterium (assembly GCA_013815785.1). Classification (GTDB taxonomy): domain Bacteria; phylum Patescibacteriota; class Saccharimonadia; order Saccharimonadales; family JACDFO01; genus JACDFO01. The sequence goes on from JACDFO010000008.1 coordinate 3,521, forward strand.
TCTGTAAAAACTGTGCTTTGATGGTGCGCCAATAGGTAGTCGATAATACCGCGTCTTGATAGATGGGTAGATAAATTGGATATACCTCGTGTTTGCCATCGTATCTGAAGTACGTGCGCCAGAACTGATGACCGTCCTCTACAATCGTGCGCACACTCCAGTAGTCTGTATCTATCAGCGCCTGCATGCTTTGGGCATGGCTAGAGAAGTTACGAATCATATGCGGTCGAATAGAAATAACGACATTCCAAAAGGAGTTTCCTGTGGCAATCACCCGCATGGGGGCCGGTGCGTCCCAAATATTATTGGTAAACATCGGTATTGGTTGATAAGAAACCACCAAAGGGTCTGGCGTAACTGCGTATAGGTATGTCAGAGCGTTCAGGTAGTGCTTGTGCGGCCGATTATCAGAATCCAGCGTAGTCACGATAACACTGAGTGGTTCGATATTTTCCTTTTCCAAATATTGTTCCAGCTCGCGTGCGGCGTACGTTATGTTGCCACCCTTGCCTATGACTTCACCTGGCATATCCTTGGGATGCTTGACGGCAAAGGCGTATTTAAATGTACCTTGATAGTCTTTCATGAGCTGCTCAGCCTGAACTTCCACATCTGGTCCACCACGCTCTTCGTACGCCAGCACCAAAATGACGTTTTTCATATCGTACTCCGATGCAATAACAGATTGAATCGTTGGCTCTAGCACTTCCCGGCTCTCATTATAGGTAGCAATAATAATGGCATGCGTGATGTCATCGACTTTTATAGGGGTTGGTTCTTCGGCGATTCTGCGGATGTTTTCATAATGCCAAGTTGGAATATGCCGGTCTGGTTGCTCCACTTTGCCGGTACGAAGCTCTTCGAGCAATTGAGTCCACGGTAACTTCTGATATTGGTCTAAATTCCGAAACCCCTGAATCGAACGTATATTTAGGCCAATGGCTTTTACAAACCACAATAACAGATAAGCGATGATGAAAATTACAGTGATACGCGGATTAATTTGGCTTAAAACAAACGGTAGAATCAAAAGACTCCAGCTAATCAGCCCGGGTAACATTTCAAAAAAACGATATCGGCGCCCACGCTGTTTTTCGTACGGAATTTCTATACTTTTCATTAAATTTCGAGCAGTGCGTTACTGACGAACAAGGTAATTATGAGGAGTAAGAGGCCTAGACCAAGCGCAGCTATAGCAAAACTGCGCCTGTGCGAGTACATTTTGATACTTAGACTGGTGTGGAGCAGCCAGACCGCCACCGCAAAACCTATAAAACTCAAAATAACTAACGAACTGCCGGCTTTGTAGGCGCTAAGACCAAGATTTGCACGGTACTGCACGATATACCCATCCGCCCTGTTGAAGTCAATATTAAGAAGCACTAATACGGTGCAAAGAAGCATCAAAAATGTATTGACGCTTATAAGTAGCAACACTACACGGTCATGAAAATAATTTTTGGGTATATGCATTTGCTCTAGTTTAAGGTTAAAAGCCAAAAGTTAAAAGGGTTCCCCAGGCCAAGAGGTTTTGGCTTGGGGTTAAGCGCAGGCATTGTTGAAAGCTGAAAGTAAACAGCTTCCGCTGTTATGGAAGCTGGAATACAATGACAAGCTGGAGCCACCTAGCAGGGTCGAACTGCTGACCTTCTCGTTACGAGTGAGACGCTCTACCAACTGAGCTAAGGTGGCATAGACCGAACTATTTTAGCACGTAAATACTAGATTTACAGAGGTATTTGGGTATAATTATACGACTTGCGGGTGTCGTATAACGGCCATTATGTATCCTTCCCAAGGATGAAACGGGGGTTCGACTCCCCCCACCCGCACCAGAAGCGTTGCTTTTTACCCCTGTAACTGCTAATATCCCTTAGTCTTTATATGGGGGCAGCCTTAACAGTTTAATTGTAATTTGAGACTCTGTCCTGCGGGCTCGTGGTGTAGGGGCCTAACATGCCTCCCTGTCACGGAGGAGATCGCCGGTTCGAATCCGGTCGGGCCCGCCAGACAGCATCTCAAACAAATTATCCAGATAGGCCTGTCTGGGATGGCCAGTACGGATATCTTATTGACACTTTGGAGTATTAGTCGTCATACTGCAATTACCAAGGGTCTTTAGTTTGTTTGGATAAGTAATATGAGTAATTCGCCGCTTAAATTTTGGATTGAAAAATTAGGACTCCGCACATGAAGCAGGAGAACAATAAAAAGAGCGGACTGAAAAAACTCAGCCAGCAGAAGAGTACGATTAAAACCCTAAAGGAACTACTGATTTATTATCAGGAAATTACCGATACGGTAAGAGAGCCCTTCATCATTCTTGACAAAAATCTATGCGTTGTCACAGCAAACCAGGCTTTCTACGACACGTTTAAGGTGTTAAAAACACATACTGAAGGAGAGTTAATCTATCAATTGGGCAATAACCAATGGGACTCTCCAAAACTGCGTGAACTGCTGGAAAATATCCTGCCCAAAAAAAAGGTGATGAACGATTTTGAGGTCAAGCATGACTTTCCTGACATTGGAACCAAAATAATGCTCTTAAATGCCCGGCAAGTCGACCACAAGCAACTCATACTGCTTGCAATCGAAGATATTACGAAGCTCAAGAAGTTTCAGTCGGATTCAGACGAAATGACAGCGAACCTAACTAGGCAGCACACTAAACTCAAGGCACTGGGCGATGCCAAAGATGAGTTTGTCGAAATGGCTTCTCACCAGCTTCGTACTCCAGCCACTATCGTAAAGCAGTATGCTGGCATGCTACGCGAAGGCTATGCGGGCGAGCTATCAAAGGCCCAGGCTGAGATGCTTGATAGTGCCATCATAGGCAATGAGCGGCAGCTGGAAATAATCGAGGACTTGCTCAAAGTAGCCCGTGTCGATGCCGGGAAGGTTTCCTTAGCAAAGAAGAATCATAACATCACACAACTTATTGAGGATGTCGTAAAAAAACAACTTGTAACGTTTGAAAAGCGTGACCAGAGCATCGTGTTCAATCAGCCCACCAAAATGATTTGCGTAGACATGGATGCAAAATTGATACGGATGGTTTTAGAAAACTTACTGGATAACGCCAGCAAGTACTCTCGTGTGAATAAAACGATAACCATCGGGCTTAAACAAAGTAAGGCCCAAACTACGATAACCATCGACGACTCTGGGGTAGGAATACTCAAAGATGATCAAAAGAAACTGTTCAAAAAATTTTCCCGTATCGATAACCCATTATCCATTGCCACAGAAGGCACCGGCCTAGGCTTGTATTGGGTTAAGAAAATTGTAGATTTGCATGACGGCCAGATAGAAGTAAAATCTGTAATAAATAAAGGTTCGATATTCACGATTAAGCTACCTATCCACTCAACCGATACCGGCCCTCGTGAAGTAATTTTAGTCTAACTTCCATACACAACGTTAATGCTTACTCCGATTATTCCAGTAGACATAGTCAGGCTGTAGTAGTGAAAAGTCGGTAATACCTTCTGATGCTTCTACAAAGTAGTTCCAACCTGTTCCGTTATGGTCCGCCAAACAATGAATCCTATCCTTGAGATAGGGTTTTTTATTTAATCGTAATCGTTTAGAGACTATTACTTATCAGGGTCGCGGTTTTCGAATTCCCTTGGAATAGAAAGGCTACGAATCAGTTGCGGCTGATCGGTTGGCAAGTTCAGGCAGAGATTGGCAAAAAGCTGAACGGTATAACCCTTCGCTATTGCCTGGTAACGTTCTACCTCGCTGATGGTATAGAAAATATCCGTGCCTTTACTAAGTCTATAAACTGGGGTAGTTCCTGGGCGATTCGTCTCGCAAGAATAAGCATAGAACGGCTTGCTGAGATCGTAGCGTCCTAAATAATCTCCGACACTGACTGGATTATAGGCGTAACGCATGAACGGCAATGGAATCGATGTAACTCTTTGGAGTAAAGCGCTAGCATTGGCTCGGCCAAACCCTAATGTATTTGAACGTGCCTGATTTACTGGAATGGTCAATCGGTTTGTGTGCTCGGTCAAAGCGGCAATCAACTGCCCGGAACCGGCCTGAGGCTGATGACTACGTGCCAAGGTTAATAAACCAGCGACCAGAGGGGTTGAAAACGATGTTCCCGCAATTCCAGAGCTATAGGCGCTGATTTGATTGCTGCTAGACCACACTGGGCTAGTT
>JACDFO010000008.1:7706-25232 GCA_013815785.1 Candidatus Saccharimonadota bacterium
GACTCCAGGAGCCAACACGTCGAGATTATTACCCCAGTTACTAAAGCTAGTGGGATTATCATTCTGATCAGATGCGCCAACAGCTACAACCTCTTCATAACGAGCTGGGTAGGACATACATTGACAACCTTCGTTGCCAGAAGCAGCAACGACTATACTGCCTTTTGAGATAGCGTAGGCGATGGCCTGTCGCATATAACTATCCGGTGAAGGAGTTCCTAAGCTGATACTTATTACGTCAGCGCCTTGGTCAGCCGCATAACGCACCGCGCGGCTTACTGTCAAAGTATCACCGTAGGAGTCATCATCCAGAGCTTGGATCGGCAAGATTTTGGTGTATGTATCGACACCGGCGATACCCTTGGCATTATTACCGGTAGCAGCAGCAACGCCAGCGACTTGTGTGCCGTGAGTCGTACCGCTACCACTCGGGTTAGTTTCACCTGCCTGAACACTTCGATCAAAATTTACGAAATCCCAACCAGTTACATCGTCTATCAGACTATTTCCATCGTCGTCAATCATATTACAAGATTTGTTAAGCGCAATTGCCTGGTCGCTACAATTTAAAATCGAACGATTCTGCCTACTAGTAGTTCCAATTTCATTATCGACGATACCGTCGAAATCATCATCAATTACATTACAAGATTTGTTCAGGGCCAGGCTCCGGTCCGTACAGTTCAAACGACTAGGTTGCTGCAAGCTAGTCATGCCCTTTTCTCCGCTATTTTCGTGAAACCTGCTTGTAAATTCTTCGTGCTTTAAGGCGTAACCGGTATCTATGATAGCCAAAATGGTCTGCTTAGACCCAACGCCATAATCACGGGCGATATTCAGGCCTACTTTGCTTTCCCACCACTGTGAACTTATCGGGTCGTTCGTAACTGACGCCGGTGTGTAGCGATATATCGGGTAGACTGCTCCATCCTCGTCTATCAGGAAATCATCCTGACGTTTCTCGTCTATCAATGGACTGTCTGCAGTTGCACTGGGAAGTATCGGTGAAAAATTCATGTTTTCGTCTGAGCCTAAACCCGATTGCTTGGCAACACTCTGTTGCGACGTCTGTTCACTGGCCTGCTGGTCGGTCGTGTTAGCACTATTTTGTTCAGGCTGGGCTACAGGCCGTACAGGTGTATTATTTTTTGGTGCAGTTAGATATAGCGAGCTCATGCCTACTATCACTGCCATACCGAAAGTACTAATTTGTGCGTATTTTTTCATTTTTGTAACTTTTGTTTTAGACGAACTTAATATATTGTACACTAAAATGTACAATATATCAACTACATTTTACTGAACCATCCCATACTTTCAACTCATAGTCTCTGTTTACACCATTAGGTTACAGAGCGTAGCCGCTTGTTTAGCGGCATAGCGAGTCTATGTGGGGGAAGTTTGGGGTGGTTCAGTACATTTTATAAATAATTTTACAGAGGGGCTTGTTCTGGAACTGGTTGTTCTTCGACGGGTGCGGTTTCGGGGAGTTTAATATATTGGGTGAACTTTTGTTTATCTTTCAAATCATTTACAAACGTGTCAATACTTTTAAAGTTAAGCACTATGCGCGAGGCACGAATCTTGTCGCCATTGGTTTCGATATGTCTGTAAATTTCCAGCGTGTAGCCGGTGTTAATAATCTCGGATGTTTGACCTGGCTGCAGCTTAAATAGGGCGTCGGTAGCCAGAGCCGAAAGTTCCTTGCTAGTGCGATCGATAGCGAAACCAACTTCGCCTCCATTGTCTTTAAAAGCTCCTTCTGAATACTTCTGGGCGACGTCAGCAAAAACCGCGCCGGCCTTAAGCTCGGCTAAAGCCGCCTCAGCCTTAGTGGTGGTCTCGGTATCGAGCTTAGCGGCTACTTTCTGAGCCAATAATGTTGTCCGGAGGCTTCGCTTGAAATCATCAACTGTCCAACCCCAATAATCTTTAATAACGTCTTCGAATACTTTTTCGCCACTGCCTAAGCGTTGCTGATTACGAGCAATAGTAATCTGGTCGTTCACTTCTTGGTCGCTAACGGAAATATTGTGCTCAAGGGCTAATTGTTTGACGTAGGCATCGTTCACGACTTTATCCAGGGCCCGTTTACGGAACTGGTTTAGTTGTTCTTTGTCTTTGCCATTTTCGAAATTCACCTTTAGCTGTGTTTCGTAGTAATGCGTGTAGTGGCGCAGTTCGAACAAATAGTTCTCGTAGGCTATGAAGTTACCGCCGGTACGTGCGATTGGGAATGGTATTACTTGGGTAACACGGTATACGAAGGTCGAACTGGTCTGGAATCTATAAAGCGCCAGTGTGCAGTAGGCGAAGAACGCAACAATAGTCAGAATAAATAGCCCGCTCGAAATCAAAACGATACGGTGCTTGGAATGCTGCAACGGGTAAATATACTTACGGGCGGATTTAAGTACTTCTTCCCTGTGTTCAGCTACCGTCTCATTAGTAATCCGAGGTACGTTTTGTTGAACGCTCGCGCCGGATTTTTTACGTCTTAGCCGCTTGGGTACAAGCTTATTCAGTCGCTTCTTCATCGATATCCTCATTTTTATTGGCTGGGAAGCCGGTGGTTACGACACCTTCTTCTCGTAATATTTGAATTAACTTCTTCTGTATCTTGGCGGGATGATGCAAGTCATGGATAACAAGCTCTCCCAGGTATGTTTGCATCATAATTGTACCAAATCCGAGCATGGTTTGCTCGGCCCCTGCTATCTCGTAGTTGACCATCTGTATCTGGTTGAGTCCGACATCGACTACGCTTCGATTAAACAAGCCTTTTTGAGTTATCTGAATAAAACGCTGGTCGCTGACAATAAAAACACTGAAGTACCAGGCAATAAACCCTGGAGCAAATACGAGCGCACCCAGTAAAATGCCTGCTGCAAGACCACCGAAGAACCAGCCAAAACCTAATTCCGGCTTTATTGCGGCTGGAATAATTCCGAGCAGCGGACCTAGCATGCCAAATACAAGCCCTTTACGCATGACAACGGGGTGTTTGCGGAATACAAACAGAACTTCTTCGTCATCAAACTGATCTTCAAAGTATTTTTCGGCCATAGCTTGTGCTTATTGTACCAGTCCGGGGTCCCCAAGCTAAGGGGATTTAGCTTGGGGTAAAGCGAGGCTTTGCACGCAAGCTGAAAATAAAACAGCTTCAGCGGTTTTATGTAAGCTGGAGTTGCAAAATGAGCTGGTACCCCCGAGAGGAATACATTGTATATTCTTGCGGCGTGCTCGGAATAAATTCCTGCGCGCGTCCTCGAATAGCGAACCTCGGCTACGCCGCACGGTTCGATGCACAAGATGTACCATATAAAAAGCCATCCAGAGATGACTTCCTTATATGGTACCCCCGAGAGGAATCGAACCTCTATCATATCCTTAGGACGGATCTACTCTATCCGTTGAGCTACAGGGGCAAATGGCCACGTTGTGGCCAGAATACTAAGCTTGAGTTAAATGTTCGTGAACGGTTGTGTATTCAAACAATTCGCTTTTATCAAACCACATAGCAATTTCGTTTTTTGCTTCTTCGACTGAGCCAGATGCATGAATAATATTTGCCGCACCTTTTTTTTGTAGAGAAGCACGCCCAAGACTGAGGTGTGCGTAGTCACCACGAATCGTGCCAGGAGCGGAATCTTTGGGGCCAGTACTGCCCACCATCTTACGAACGATTTCTACCGCATGACCACCTTCAAGTACCATGGCGACTACTGGTGCGCTTTGCATAAATTCACGGGTTGCTTCGACGATCATTTTGCCGATATCTTCGATTGACTCGCTGTATTCTATGCCGTAACTGTCCCAGTCGGTCTTGGTTTTATTCCCCACAATCGGAATAAGATCATCTGGGTAGTGCTTCTTTAACAGTTCCATCTCAGGAATCATCATTTTCATTCCGATAAGCTTGAGTCCTGCCCTTTCAAATCGCGTCGTGATTTCGCCTACGATTGTGCGCTGTACTGTATCCGGTTTCAGAAGAATTAACGTTCGTTCCAAGAAATTTCCTTTCGATATGTATTTATTTGGTCAATTATACCAGAGTTAAGGCGTAGAAACTGCTTATGTCGTACAATGTAGGCATGAGATTCGCACGAGCTAAGACTATTTTCTTGGAGTACCTGGAGATTGAACAAAATCGGTCCCAGAAAACAATCGCCAATTACGACCATTATCTGACACGGTTGGTTGATTTTGCTGGTGATATTCAAGTTACGGACATCGACCCAGAATTGATTCGTAAATGGCGCCTGTGGTTAAACCGCTTAGGCACCAATACTAGCGACGAGCTGCAAAAATCGACCCAGAACTACCACTTAATAGCCTTACGTAGTTTTTTAAAATTCTGTGCAAAACGCGATATGCCATCGATGGCCGTAGATAAGATCGAACTAGCCAAGACTGTACGTAAACAGGTTACCTTTTTAACAGCCGAGGAGGTAGGTCGCTTGTTTCAGGAGACTAACGTAGAAACGCAGAATGGTTTGCGCGACAGAGCAATTCTTGAACTGCTTTTTTCTTCAGGTCTGCGTGTATCTGAGCTTGTTGGCCTCGATAAAGACCACATAAACTTAAAGCGTCGTGAATTTACCGTGCGAGGTAAAGGCCAAAAAGACAGACCAATATTTATTAGTACAGATGCTGCACTTTGGATAGAACGCTATCTAGATAAACGCACTGATAATAGCCGACCGTTATTTATTCGATATAGCGGACGTAAAACCGTGGATTTAAGTGGTAATTTTCACCGTCTAACTGCTCGCAGCGTTCAGCGCATGGTTGCCCGCTATGCCCTGCTCGCTGGAATCACCAAACACGTTAGTCCACACACTCTCAGGCATTCATTTGCCACAGATTTGCTCATGAATGGAGCTGATTTAAGGTCAGTTCAGGAATTACTCGGTCATAGCAACGTAGCAACGACTCAGATTTATACTCACGTCACCAACCCACAACTAAAACGCGTCCACGACAAATTCCACAGTATCCACACCGACGACCACGAACACACCGAAGCAGTAAATTGATTGTATTCGCACATAAAAAGTACGCATGAAATGTTCCATCGCAAAGAAGATTAGCTAGTTAGTTGAGAGGACACTCTGGATTTACAGAAGTAGTCGTGCCTGAGCCGTTAACTTCTAATTGTTTGCAGATATTATTACTGGATTCAATTGCAAATTCTGGTAGATTTATTTCACCACTAAGAGATCTCCGAACTTGTATACGACGCAGTATATCGTTTGCCTTGCCCGTAGAATCTATCACAACTTGTGCACCAACCAGTTCAATCTTATCACCTGAAACGTTGTGCCCACTCACCGTTACCGCCGAACTTCCATAGATAGATTTGATTCTTAAGGAGTGTTTCGTACCTATCAAACCAGTAATTCTAGCCCTGCAGAATTTTGGACTATTGCCTAAGTTGCAAGTTACAGTCTGTTTTAGTGGCACTGCCACACCACCACTTGCAGCATATGAAATGTTTGAGACTGTGGCGCCGGCGCTACTAGGAATTAAAAATCCTGTCATCTGGCTGGCATTAAGAGCATTTCTATTGGCGACTGTCGTAGGCACTATGTCGAATCTTAATATCGGCGTTTCACAACCCCAGCTGGTTGCTGCTGGAAAGGTCAGAGGACAGCCAAAGTTCGAACGGCCATCTTTGTCTTGCCATGATATTTCAACGCTAGTAACAGGTAATCCGTTCTTGTCTTGTATGGGTATGATGCGTGAGGTCTCGCTGGCATTGCCTTCCCAAGTTGTGGGGGTGGGATCAACAAGCAAACAACTGTATTTAACACTGGCGCCCAGGTCGGGGTTCAGAGCAGCAACCGCGGGTGATATAAATTCCTGACAGTCAGTAGTGTAATCAGCGTCCAGTAGTGTGCCGCCAGAAGCTAAATCACTCTCAATAGCCTTGGACGCATCATTAACACCAGATTCTGCAGCATAAAAGGCCTGGGTACTCAATTGGCGATCTAACGACTGCTGCTGTTCGCGCCGCGATAAGCGGGCTGCAGCCAAGACAATCAAGGTAATTACTATCATAATAATCATTGTGACCACAATGGATGCCAGTCCGTTTTGGTTAGTCCTCAATGTATTATGTTTCTGATTGATTTTCATAACTTTACCTTTGCAACTAACATTACCTTATTATTCGCTTTTGTACAGTTGTACTCAGGCTTGCTGTCGCACAATAGGCGCCGCCTATGCGGTTAGCTATACAATTGCCTGCATTAAATAAATCGTCGTCCCCATAAGCTATCTTCAGACTAATTTGGTACAAATTATTGCTTGGCTCCGTGATAACCAATTCCGTAATACGCATATTTGGCGAGAGCAGTTCGTTACCGATTGCTGTGCCACCTGATAGATTCTGTGCCGTACTAGAAGCTGAACAACCAGGGAAATTATCTACTACGAGCGCATACTTTGTTTGCGGAGATACTGCTATGCCGGGCACAAGTTTTTTATTTAACCTATAGCTTATTCTCTTATTTTCTATGCAGTAGCCTTTTGTATCACCTGTATCCACAATAGTACTTACGCTGCCTCCGTTGAACTGAATAGATTCAGATATATTTATCATGACCGATCGGGCAACTTCCTGTGTTTGTGAGCGTATGACTCCTTTTTGGTACAACCGCCCTACCTGAATAAGTCCAGCTGCGGCTAATAATAGGATGAAAGAAAATACCATGGTAGCTATCAAAAGTTCAATGATAGTAAACCCCCTACAATCAGTACCTATAGTTTTTTTCATCCTAATAAACCTTGTAATACATGTTTATCTGATCCCTGTTACCACCGATTCGTTCCCATCTAACTAAAAAGTTATAGGTATCGCCGCTTCTAAAAATTGCAACGTTGTATCTGTCTTCCTTTATGCACGGGTTCGGGTAAGGAAGTGTATCGCCACTTAGTGACTGACCAAAAGGGTTTGGTTGTGGTGAGCCAATCAGGGCGACCACATTGGTGGAATCGTCTATACAAAATGGGGTACTGCTTGGCACTGTAGGCGCTGTAGGCGATATTAATATCGCCTTTAAACGCTCTATTTGTGATTCTGCTGTTTTTATAGCCTCGCCTCTTTCTTGGGATGCTTGGCTAGCATTTTGGGAACGATCGGCTGTGACGTACGCTCCGACTAATACCGTCGTAAGTACACCGAGTGCAATAAGTACCTCAACAATGGTATCTCCGCGTGAATTTCGTAAACTTTTCATTAGCAGTCTCCCGTACCGATTGTTAAAGCAGTATTTATTTGCCTACCTGAACCACCGATTAAGATTTTTCCGTGCTGGTCTGTGCCGCCGCTCTTGAAGCACAGGGTTATTCCGCTGTTTGGGTTAAGAGCGCTTGTCGCGGCGGTTATATTAGTTCTGATGTTATTTTTTGCGGCTGGCTTTGTCTGGTTCAGACTTGTACCGGCAATAGCGATTATATCAATGTCCTGACTGCCGGTTATGCCACCGCTACCCGCATTGCCCGCAAATCTATTTGTAAACGCTATCGTTCCCCTCTCTTGAGCTAATCCACTGATATAACTGACGCTCATAATTTTAATACCGTACGGTAATTCTAGTGTGGCGTCAGCTTGGTCAAAAGTAGGTACATCCGGCGCCGCCTCAGCAAGCGTACGTACGTCAGTACCGCTCGTTGGCAACCCGACTTGGCGACGCCCAAATAATGTATATATCCCAAGTTCTTCATTATCCGTTCCGTTGGGAGCAAATTGTATTGCCCTGCCTACGAATATACACTCAGCATTGGTACCCTGCTCGGGCGCCGAGCCCAAGCTAATAGTTGGGGGGTTGGTTGTGCTAGATGCTGTAGAGCATGTAAAGTTGCCCGTATTGTTATAAAGCCCTGTAGACACATCGTTCATTATATCTATGAGCTGCGATTCAATTTCACGTATACCTGTATGGAATTCGGTCTTACGCTGCTGGCCACCGACTACCAGCATTGCTGATGCGAAAAGTACGCCCGTAACAGCTAAGAAAATTAAAGTTTCTACTATGGTGTAACCCTTATTAGACAAAGAGCTATTCAATATATGCTGGTTTTTATTACGCCTCATAGATATGTTCTCAGGCCTGCCACCTTTTATTTCACAAGTATACCATAAGGGGTATGTACTAGACTAAAATAAATTGCCCTTGAAACTGCTCTATGATTGCCGCGCCGTACAGATACACTATCACTAATGCTATGATTAAAAATGGCCCAAATGGTATTTGTTTAGTTAGGCTCTGTTTTTTCATACTCAACAGAGGAATTGCTATAATCGTACCCAGTAAAGAAGCTATAAATACAACCATAAGCCCCTCAAGGAAGCCTCCGGCAAGTAATCCGAGTAAGAATCCAAGCTTCACGTCGCCTCCCCCTATCCACTTGCCACCAGATACCTGATACAAAACGTAAAAAAGTCCGCCCACAGCTACAAACCCATAAGCCGCATTAGCTATGACATTATAATTCTGTTCCAGAAGTGCATGCAGAGCTATTTGCACTAGAGCCAGTACCAACAACGTAAAAACAATGCTATTCGGCAGCAGCATCCAGCGCAGATCATATATAAATAAAGCCATGAAGCCGGTTATAAATATTAGCCAAAATATAAAAAGCATAATCCCTATCGGTTCCAAGCCATATGGCCACGCAATATAAGCCAGACTAAACAGTGCTGCGACCGCCAACTCGACTAGCGGATACTGCGGGCTAATAGCCGAGCGGCAATACCGGCAGCTTCCCTTCAGGCTTGCCCAGCTAATAACGGGTATTAAATCATACCATGCAAGTACATGGTGGCAGCTGGTGCACATTGAACGACCATGTAAGATAGATAGTTCTTTTCGAGTTTTTTTACTCTGCTTATAAGCAGTTTCGTGTATGCGCCATACTAGAGCATTCACGAAACTACCGAAACATAAACCGAGCATAATCAGCACAAGATATACCATTAGCACTATCCTAGCATAAAAAGAAGCCCTGTTGCGGGCTTCTTTTTATGCTAGCTTACGTTTTTCTGTTCGGCTCAGCTTTCAGCGCATTGGCGAACAGTAGCACCAGTAGTCTCTATAGAGTATAGTGCAGCAACTGCTCGTGGGCTTGCTGTACCGTTACACTTGAAACCTCGTGATACAACTATAGTACCGAGAGCTGGTGCAGTAGCGGCTGGTGCAGTAGCTACGGAGCTAACCGTGGTTGAGCCTTGAATATTGATTGACGTTGGGTTAGTACCTGCAGGCCCAGTATAGTTAACCGTTCCTGTTCCGGCTATGCCTGTCGGGATCGCGCCATTATTTGCTCCTGCGTACTCCGAGACGCCGCCGAGGACGTTCTGAGCATCATTCTTGGTTGCTGTATTTCGGCTATTGCGTTGCAAAGCTGGAACAGCAAGGAACACGATTAATAGAATCAGACCAGCGATAGCCAGCACGATAAGGACTTCGATGATGGTGAAGCCTTCTTCTTTTTTAGTTTGTAGTTTACTGAGCATGCGCGATTTCCCCCTTTATAGTGTCGCTGTTAAATGCTTATGGTAACAGATTAGCCTTCGGATGAATAAAAAGCAAGCTGTTTTATTATTTCATCCTTAAAATATCTGTTAACCGCCTAGGTTTTGTCCTGCCAAACCGTACACAGGCAGCAGTACTGCCGCTACGATGATAAACGCAAACACACCTAGGACAACCATAAGTACCGGCTCAATGATAGTAGATATTGCTTTAACCTGGTTATCTACTTCTTTTTCAAAATAATCGGCAGTTTTAGCCAGCATCTCTTCTATTGCACCCGACTGTTCACCTATACGCAGCATATCTGGTACTAAATCGAGGAAATTCGGGTCATTATCTATCGCTTCTGATAAGGCTTTGCCCCCTTTTACCTTTTCGATAGCACCACTTAGGGATTCTTCAATATGTACATTATTAATGCTGTCAGAAGTAATTTCTAACATTTGAATTAGCGGTACGCCGCTTGCAACCAAGGTAGTTCCAGTGCGCGCAAAACGAGCCATGTACATTTTCATAAATAATGGTCCTATCGGCCAAGCTGTCATCTTGAATTTATCGACAACTTTCTTGCCTGGGCCGGTCCGAGCCCAGCGAGTCGTAAAGAATATCATAATAACGGACGCTATGAGCACCAACCACCAGTAGTCGGTAATAAAATGGGAAGCCGCTAACAAGATACGCGTCACTAATGGCAGCGTAGCACCTGGCAAGCCTTTATAAAGCTCTTCAACCGATGGCAGAACCTTCACAAGCATAAACCCTACGACTACGCCCATTACTAAAAGGACAATTACTGGATACACCATCGCACCGCGGACCTTACTTATAAGCTCTGCGTCCTTTTCCTGTTGGTTGGCCAAACGTTCTAATGACCTGTCCAGGGTACCAGATACTTCACCAGCCGCTATCATACTCACATATATCGGACTAAAGACTTCAGGATGTCTTCCCATTGCAATAGACAACGCACTTCCACCCTCTACGTCAGAAATTATATGATTGATGACGACTTGAAAAGGCTTGCTTTGAGTCTGAGCGGCAACATTACGCAAACTCTGTATCAACGGTAGCCCCGCATTAATCAAGGTCGACAACTGCCTAGAAAACAAAATTTTGTCTTTGGCTTTAATGCGGTTACGGATTCGATTGATTCCGCTGCCGCCACCTGTTTTAAGTTCAATTTCAATCGGCGATAAGCCCTGTTGGCTTATCAGCTTAGCGGCTGATTTTTCGCTTTCGGCCTGTATCTCCGATTTTACTTTTTCTCCAGATGCCGCATTGCGTGCTGTGTACTTAAACGTTAACATTATTAACCTCTCATTAACCTATCTAGTTCTTCGATATCAACTGCGACATTCCTAGCTTCATCGTAGGTAATCGTGCCGTTGTGTATCAAGTTGACAAGAGTTTTGTCCAACGACTGCATACCATGCTCGGCGCCTGTTTGAATGACCGCCTCGAGCTGGTGAGCTTTTCCTTCACGGATTATATTACGCACTGCTGGTGTAGCTATTAGAATCTCTGCGGCAGCGATACGGCCACCACCGATAGTTGGGACCAAACGCTGGGCACAAATTGCCACAAGTATGTTAGCTAGCTGGGCACGAATTTGAGATTGCTGATGGGGTGGAAACACATCAATCATTCGGTCAATACTCTGTGATGCAGAGTTGGTGTGAAGTGTTGCAAAAACCAAGTGGCCCGTCTCTGCAATAGTAATTGCTGCGGCTATGGTTTCTAAATCACGCATCTCACCAATCAGAACGACGTCAGGGTCCTGACGCAATGTGCTCCGGAGCGCAGCAGAGAAAGAATAGGTGTCGTAGTGGACTTCACGCTGGGCAATAACCGATTTATTGGATTTATGCGTAAATTCAATCGGATCTTCGATTGTAACTATGTGAGCGGCACGTTCGTGGTTAATCTTGTGTATAAGAGCTGCCAAAGTAGTGGACTTCCCAGAACCAGTCGGTCCAGTTACGAGCACAAGACCACGAGGATAATCTGCAAATTTCTGCACCACAGGTGGCAGACCCAGCTGGTCCGTCGTCAAGATTTCGTTCGGAATAAGACGAAGCGCAGCCGCTAAGTTGCCACGTTCATGAAAGGCATTTACACGAAATCGGCCTAAATCACCAAAAGCGAAACTAAAGTCGAATTCTTTGTCTTTAAGTAGTATCTGCTTTTGGTCGTCGTCTAAAATTGCAAATACGAGCGCTTCAAGTGATTCTTCGGTCAGTGCTTCTGCTGCTGGGACCGCAAGCAGCACCCCGTCGACACGCAGCATGGGCGGTAAGCCGACCTGCAAGTGAAGGTCCGAGCCCTTCTTCTTTATTACTTCTTCTAATAAGATTTCGATTCTTGGTTGTGCCGCCACCACGGTTCTCCTTTATATTTATGCGCTGTCTTCAGTTGCTACCCTGTTAACTTCGGCTAAGCTCGTTTGTCCCGCTAAAGCTTTCAGGTATCCATCTTCTCGCATCGTTACCATCCCTTGTGTCTGGGCTAGTTTCTGTATTTCTGCGCTAGTTGAACGCTTCAGAATTAAATCTTGAATCTGTTCATCTACATCAATAACTTCATATAGACCCATCCGCCCCTTGTAACCCCCTGGAGTACTTGGACCGTCTTTGCCCTTAAACAAAGTATAAGCGTTTTGACCTCTTAGTGGCAAGTTTTCGTAACCAAGGTCTTCGGCGAAGCTTTTTTGTTGCTCTGCTTTTTCGGGTAATAAATGACTAATACTCATCCGGATGGCCTCCGTTTCAGCGCTGTCACTTTGATATTCTTCCCTGCTTTTATCATCAATGCGTCTGACTAAGCGCTGGCCAATAATTGTACGGACTGTTGATGCTATCAGGAATGGCTCAATACCCATATCAAGTAAGCGGGGCAAGATACCAGCGGCGGAATTTGTGTGCAATGTACTGAATACTAAGTGACCAGTCAAAGCCGCCTGAACAGCCAACGTGGCTGTTTCTTTATCACGGATTTCTCCTACCATCACCACATCCGGGTCTTGACGCAAGACAGACCTTAAGCCCGCCGCAAAGGTCAAACCGACGTCTGCGTTGACCTGTATCTGGTTAATGCCGCTCATTTTGTATTCCACAGGGTCTTCAAGTGTAACGATATTTATACTGTCGTCTTTAATCTCCTGCAGTAACGCATAAAGAGAGGTAGATTTACCCGAACCAGTAGGACCAGACGTCAGAATCATACCATTAGAACTTTGCAGGCCTTTCATGATAGTTCTCAGTGCCCTTCCCTTATAGCCCATATCTTCCAGCTTAAAGCTGGTACCGCTTTTATCTAGTAGACGAATGACAATCTGCTCACCCCACACGACTGGTGATATCGAAATACGAAGGTCAATATCTTTTTCGGCTACATGCACAGTGAACTGGCCATCTTGAGGTATTCGATGTTCATCAATCTTAAGATTGGCAAGAATTTTAATACGCGATACCAGTGCTGGCTCAGTGCTTTTTGGCAATTTCATAACTTCCCTCAGGACACCATCAATACGACAACGAATTTTTAACTCAGACTCAAGCGGTTCTATATGAACATCGCTGGCCCTATTCTTAGCCGCATATTCCAGGATAGCCGATAGTGCTTTGGTTATAGGTGAATCCTGTACGATTGTCGCTATGTTTTTTTCTTTTTGGCTCTTTTTATTTTTAAGACTATCGGTGGCAGCTTCAGGGCTACTAAAGGCGTCAACCATGCGTTCATCAATGGCGACGCTGTATTGTCTTAAAACGTTCCTGATTCCTTCTTCGCTGGCGGCATACACCTTGAGAGGTTTTCCAATTTTGTTGGACAAAAAATCGACTGCTTGAACATTGTCTGCATCAAGCATCGCAACGGCTAGACGACGGTCCATTTCACCGAGAGGAACCGCCATATAACGTTCGGCAGTATCCTGCGACAACAACTGTAAGGTTTTTTGATCAACAACGGCACTCGTAAGATCTACGTAAGGAACTTTGTTTACATTAGCTATTACTTTCGTTAACTGCTCATCTGTTATTATTTTATCCGAAACTAACTGGCCAAAGATGGGAGTCTTGGCACTGAGCGCCTTATCTTTGGCTTCCTGCAAAGTAGCGGACGTAACAAGCCCATTGGCTACTAGCTGCTGTTCTACTTCAGTTTGGGAAGCCTGCGACAATACACTCATAGTGCAGCTACCCTACTCTCCAAGTTGTGCTTGGTTTGCGTTATTGCCAATCTGGATTAATTGCGTAGGATTAATCGAGTTCTCATTAAAATAACGTTTTTCTGGTTGGATAAATTGGTCTGTTATTTTCTCTACAACCTCAACTTTTTCCTGACGGCTTGATTCACTGAAGAGTAAATTTGTCAATATTAATGACAGGGCGGCACTTACGATAACACAGACAGCGACTAGCAATATATCGTTTTTTTTCATTTGACCACCTTCGTGGTTATATTTAATTTTTTTTCAGACTGATAGAACGTCTTGGCATCTATATTAAGCTCGGCTGAATCACTTACATTAAATTCTATTTTCAGGATCTGAAATGGCCGAATCGAAGTTTCCAGCTTTTTAATCAAATCATTTAGCGCGCCATACTCGCCTCCGATGGAGAAACTAAACGGAATTTCTACTACTTCAGGTGTTTCTGTTTCTTTTGCATTCTGTGCAATCTCATCATCAACACCTGTGATGTCTTTGATTATGAAATTATCCTGGCTCAGCACTTTTTCGAGGCTTGTTGTAATAGCAGGAAAATCGTACTTGCTAGGTAATGCATCCAAGATTATTTTGGCATTGTCTCCATCCCTGTCGCCCGTACCCGTAGTAGAACCATCTATAATATTTACAGGGCGCCCGATAAATTCCTTATATGAAGTCACCAGCGTATTCACTGCGTCAATATTTTCCTTGAGGGTTTTTACTGCTAGCTCCTTTTCTGTAATGACTTTCGACTGGTAAGAACGCTGCTCAAACATGGTCTTAGCACCAACCAAGGAAGCAGCTGTTACAAATGAAGCTATAGCCAGCGTGGTCGTTATCATCGTGCTAGCTTTATTTATCTGCAGGTGTTTAGAAGATATATTTATTCGTGCCATGTTACTGCCCTCCTTCTTCTTGCGTGTTACGAAGCGGGCTTAGCAGGCCTTCGTCTGGTCTTTCGGTAGCCGAACGCGTTGTAATTATATTTGGCACAACCAGCTTTACTTCTGACTGGCTTGAGAAGATGATTGGATCAAATTTCAGGTCAATAACATAGCTCGAACCCTTGTCATCCTTACCGAAACTAGTAAGTACGACTTCGCTAAACGCATTCAGCTGCTCTTCTGAAGTCTCAGATTGGTACTTAGTGAACTTCAACGTGTCGACGAACTGATTTATGGTCCGGAAAGCATCAGCCGAGCCCGTAAATTTGATAGCGCTTGTTTGAAAGTCTACTTCTATTTTTGCAAAGCTGACCTGAGCCGGCGTTACCTGAGGGATGTAAGTTTTTAAACGGCTGGCGACAGGCTTGGCATCATGAAGCTCAGTCAATTTATTCAACTGGTTTTGTACCGTTAGTATGCGGTCTATGCTTTCTATGGATTGCAGCTGATCGCTGTCTTGCTTAATGTCTTTGTTCAGATTATTCAGATGGTTTCGTTGTAAGACATTTACTGCCAAGAACAGCAATACGAATAACGCCAACGACGCTGCTGCGATGACAGATGAAATAATCATAACTGCATGTTTGGTTCTTTTTGAACGTATATACTCTAGTTTTATGTCTGGTAATAAATTAAATTGTATCATTCTTGTCTCTCCGCTAGCCCTGCAGCTACACCAAAATGATTCGAAACAGCCAGTAGTTCATTCTGGCGATCCGCAGCAAAAGAAACATTCCGCCAAGCGTTACCTATTTCAACGCTTATGCCAAACTTATTGGCCACATAAAGTGGAAACTCTGGAAGTGCTGAGGCTCCACCAGTAACAATTACCCGGTCAATTTTTGAATCCTGATATCGACTGGTGAAAAATTTTAATGACTTGTCTATTTCATTTATCAAAATATCAACTGTTCCAATAATCCCCTGGTGTATCTGACCCTCAAGCTTATCTTTGCTCAGACCAAACTTAAACACGAACTGTTCAGCCTGTGTGGCGTCTATATTCAGATTCTGCATAGCGGCACGTATCAAGGCTTCGCTGCCTGTAGGAATTGATCTGGTTAACTTTGGAGCACCGTTCATGACAATAACCAGGTCGGTACTAGTACTGCCCATGTCCACTACCATTTGCGGTAGCGACGTATCCGTTGCCAGCATTGACCGCGAAATCGCCAAATTATCAGGCTCGAAGGCTATGACATTCAAGCCGATTGATTCAAGCATATCCAGACGCTTCTCGACGAATTCATTAGGAACACTTGAAAGCAATACTTCTACTTTGGTCTTATCGACCGGTGAATCACCTGTCATTGCCCAGTCAATTTTCGATTCGGCGAGCGGTGTAGGAATAATTGAATCAGCCTGGAAGCGAATCGATTTGGCAAGTTCAGCTGGCGGTAAACGATCAATGTCTACTACCGTGGTGAAGACTTTTTGCGATGGTATACCTACAGCTACATTACGCGTAACAACGTGAGATTCAGCTAGTAAATCTTTGATAGCCTGGGACAATTTTTGCTGGTCAGCTTGTGCCTCACTCTGGGAGATTTTAGGATCTATGGGGATCGATGCATAGCGTACAAGAACCTTTACTGGTCCTGAGCCTTTTAATTCGACCAAGCGAATAGCGGTCGTACCAATGTCTAAACCAATAAATCCAGATACCCCACTCAATATACTCATCTTTTTAGAGCTCCGGCTTTGTTAGTGTTTTGATGGTCATTTTAGGTTTGTCCGCACCCTTTCATCCGATTTCCGTTCGGTCCATGCCCTAGCGAAAGTCATATTGTAATCAATTCTAGCATAAGCATCTAATGGTCGGCAACACTTGGCACATTATGCAGAAAACTGAGCAAATTTATAACTTACTGTTTTGCCCATACCTCAGGCCCATACCGGAATATTTCCGCAATTTCCGGGGAGTTCAAGGTACCGCGGGTCCGCAGAAACTTGATTTCGTTAGCTATAAACGACCCATTGACTGTCAGCGTATTGTTGCAGTCCGCTGATGAATACGGATTAGTGTACACGGTTCCACCTGCTGTACACGTATATATCTTTCCTCCGCTGCCGCCATTTGCTAACGCTATGAACGTTCCGTCTAATTGAGTGACACCCCTGTCAATATATATGTTGCCCCTGACTATCAGCTTGTATGACGGTATGACATTGAGCCCCGTCCAGCCGCCACTGTTAGCGTACAAAATATTACCGGATATGATGGCATTACCATCCACGTATATGGTCTGACCACTACCCTCGGCTACTGTATAGACTCCCGCAGGAACATTATATGAGGACACGGGGGAAGTTGCGTCAGCCCAGTAATCCGGAGCACAGAATGTCTTATTGTAGTTGCCGCCATATGTACCGGACGTATTTGCGAATGTCAAAGCTTTAGGTGCGGGACTACCCCCGCCGTTAGCACTGACAAACTGGTCGATTGTACCAAGTGCGAATACCGCCATTTGTGCCCCTGCGCCTTGATAACTACCACCTGGGCCGAGGTTAAAGGTTAGAATCTTTGCCTGCGCGGCCGGAACTGCCGTACAGGGCTGACTAAAGCTTGTACCAACCTGAACATCACCACCGAAAACCCGGAGATACGGTCTATTAACGACCGCGACCGTTGCCTGGCATGTATTACTACCGGCGCCATTCGTAACCGTAAGCGTATATGTAGTCGTAATAACTGGTGGGACAGATCTAGAACCGCCAGACGGAGGTGAAACGGCACCAGGGAAAGGGCTAATAGAAGCCGCGGTCGGGGAGTTAGTGGTCGTCCATGTAAGCGTAGATGATTGACCGGGAGAAATAGTATTAGGGTTAGAAC
>JACDFO010000041.1 GCA_013815785.1 Candidatus Saccharimonadota bacterium
TGACAAATACGTCTAAATAATGTATTATTGCCCCTGTTGAATGACGTAAAGGGGTATAGCTCAGTTGGTAGAGCACCGGTCTCCAAAACCGGGTGTCGTAGGTTCGAGTCCTGCTACCCCTGCCAGTAAAAGAGTCACCAGGTGACTCTTTTACTTTATAGTTACTAAAACTAAAGATTAGCTGATTGGGCAATCGCTGTAAGTGCAGCTAATGCAGTGGCATCGTCGAAAGTGACAGCGTCTTTCGGTTGGCTAATAGCAAAAATATATACCTTAGTACCTTTAATTGCTGTTATCGTAAACTCTTTTGAGTTTGTAGCAACAGAATCATTCGATTCGTAAACCGCTTTGTCGCCAACACCACTTACAGGCTCCCCAGAAGTAGCAGTAAAGCTAGATATCTGATCAAAAGATTCTTGTGAGTAGACGGCTAAGTCAGTGTAAAAACTATTAGTGACATCTCCACCCTCAGCAAAGGGGTAAACGCATGTTTGACCTTTATCGCCGTCTCCAAGGCCCGTAACGCCGGTATCATTTGGACCAGACAAATTTACTGCAGCTTCACCAAGCGCTACCTTTGCTGCATCTTTATCGATAATCTTACAAAGACCTAGGTCTTCCTCTGAGGAATCGGAAGGAGCAGTGCTCGTGCTATCTGAGGTTGGATTGCTAGAATTAGGCGCTTTATCATCCTTGCCACCAAATACAAGCGCACCTCCTGCAATCAAGACTATAGCTACAATCCCTGCGATTACTGTTATCTTACCTTTGTTCATGTTTTCCCCCTTAAGAATTAATACATATCGATAGAGTACAGCAACTCTTTCTTCTCATCAATTATGGATAATCAAGGGTATGTAAATGGATACTGTATGGTACTAGCAAAGTGAGCAATGTACCGAGCATACAAATCAAGTCTGGTCGGAGCCGAGACACAAACAATTAGAATCATATCCTTTACATGAACATTTGAAATTTACCTCTGTTTGTTATACTGTAGATACCAATGAACTCTAAGCTTTCTCTCACAAAACCCACTTTTATCATGCTCTACGGTTTCCCTGGGTCAGGTAAAACATATTTTGCCCGTCAGTTATGCGAGCAGCTTCATGCGGCTCATGTGCAAGGCAATCGCATTCGACATGAACTATTCGAAGAGCCTCGATTTGACCGTCAAGAAAACGAAATTGTAAGTCATCTGATGAACTATATGACCGAAGAGTTTTTAAATGCCGGTATGAGCGTTGTCTTTGATATGAACGCTTCAAGAATTAGCGAGCGCCGTGCCTTGCGAGATATGGCACGAAAAGCCAAAGTACACCCGGTGTTAGTTTGGTTTCAAATCGATACTGAAAGTGCATTCGCTCGAGTCGCTACACGTGATCGACGTAAAACAGACGACAAATACGCAAGTCCATTAGACCGCAGCACTTTCGACTCCACCATTAGCCATATGCAAAATCCTGCAGTCACAGAAGATTATATCGTTATCAGTGGTAAACACACCTTTCATACTCAGCGCAGCGCAGTGTTTAAAAAGTTATACGACATCGGTCTGCTCAGCACTGACTCCAGCAAGGCAAACGTTGCTATGCCTGGTCTTGTAAATTTAGTCCCTACACCAAATATGGGCAGAGTCGACAATACTCGTCGTAATATTATTATCCGATAATGCCTGCTAAGTTTGTAGAAATTGAAGGCATCGGCGTCGTTGCTTTGTACAAGCGTAAGGGCGTCAATGGAGTGCGCATGAGCATCACGCATGATGGCACGATACGAATCAGCCTGCCTTCGTGGGCACCATATCGTCTTGGAGTGGAATTTGCCCGAAACAAAGCCAGCTGGATTGTAGAACAACGTAAACCGACCCGTTTTGTACAGCATGGGGATAGGGTGGGCAAGGCTCATCGTTTTATATTTGAGCTTAAAGCAAGCCAGGCACGTCCTACGTCTCGTATTCATGGAACTGATATCAAAGTTACCTTTGCCCCGATGTTTTCTGCTGAAGATAAAGACGTACAAGCTGTTGCTGAAAAAGCAGCTATCAGAGCACTCAAGAAAGAAGCCAGACAATTACTACCTCAACGACTAGCCACACTAGCCAAGCAACAAGGCTTTACGTATAACTCGGTAGCCGTGAAGCGATTAAAAAGCCGATGGGGTAGTTGCAACGAAAGGAAAGACATAGTTTTGAATTGTTTTTTAATGCAGCTGCCTTGGTATTTAATCGATTACGTATTACTCCACGAGCTTGTACATACCAAAGTACTAAGGCACGGTGAACCTTTTTGGAATGAGCTTTCCCTACACATCAAAGACTTAAAGGCCGTTCGCAAAGAAATGAAGTCGTTTCAACCAACACTCATGACCGTTGAAAGCCCTATACTGCATGAAGATGAAGTAGTGAAACGCCCTGTAGTGATCGAAGATTGATTATGCTTATGCCATAATATGGGCATGAGTAAAAAAGAAACGGCCGTTCGCGCTGCCAAAAAAATTGCACACACCGTGCATCGTTCAGATGCTAGCTTAGAACGAGAACGTCTAACCAGTCTTATAAACAGTATGGCTGATGGTGTGTTGGCAATCGACGAAACTGGTAAAATAGTCATTTCCAACGGCGCCGCTTTGAATATTTTAGATATTAACAGTACCTTAAGTGGCCGTTCTTTGAATAAAGTGCTAAAACTAGTTGATAAGAATAACCAGGCCGTAGACTTAAGCGACTTGATCTACAAAACCAAAACGCAGTTTTCTTCCCGAGATTGGCGGTTAAGTTATCAAGATGGCAGCACTGCCAACCTATACGTCAGTCTTGCGCCAGTACGCCTTGGTTACGGTCAAGAAGGCATGAAAGGCTACGTACTCCTCTTGCGCGACATAACACGTGAAAAATCATTAGAAGAAGAGCGCGATGAGTTTATAAGCGTTGTCAGTCATGAACTCAGAACACCAATTGCCATATCTGAAGGAAATATCGGCAACGCGGAATTTATCTTTGAAAAATCAGGTATTACTAATCCAGGTATCAAAGAGGCGTTGAAACAGGCGCATGAGCAAATAAACTTTCTTTCAGGCATGATTAATGACCTGGCTACGCTTTCGCGGGCAGAACGCGGTGTATTACAGGTTGAGCCAGAGTCCATTAACGTGCACGCCCTCCTACTTGACCTACAATCGCTTTATACTCCGGATGCCAATAAAAAGGGTTTAGAAATCAAAGTCGATCTGGATCCAGAGCTCGAGATTCTACAAACCAGCAAATTGTACGCTCGCGAAATCCTGCAAAACTTCATCACGAATGCTATTAAGTACACAGAAAAGGGTCATATAACTGTAGGGGCAAAATCAGTAAAAGACGGTGTGAGGTTCACGGTAACGGACACTGGTATCGGTATCAGCAAAGCCGATCAGGAAAAAGTTTTTGATAAATTCTTTAGAAGCGAAGATTATCGAACCCGCCAGAATAATGGCACAGGACTCGGCCTGTATGTCACTATGAAGTTGGCTCGGTTAATTCATGCTCAAATTAGCTTAGACAGCGAGTTAAACAAAGGTTCAACTTTCAACATTCTGATTCCAAATCTTCAATAATTTTTTAGGTCATATCGGGCAGTTTAGGAACGACGTGCATGACTGGGATGCATACGTTACGATCTTTCCATTCAACAATCCCGAACTCATACTTTAGCATCGATGTGTAACCGACAGCTATTTCGGCGAGTGCTGCTAATGGTAGGGTAAAGATTGCTATGGACACGTTTGCCGGATCGCTGACTTTCATAATTAATACATGCGTAGATGTTAATAATATACAAGAAATCCCCGTTATTAGCATCAAGATAGTATTCAGTGTAAGCAGCCCGTAAAGAAATACCCCAAATGGGCTTATTAAAAATACACATGAGAAGATTGTTAGCAGAAATGCCATCTCCGGACGCCTTCTAATTTGGGGGTAATTCGTTCTGACAGCGGTGGCCCATTGTTCAGAAAAAGGTTTGGTAGTCTGGACGTCAAGCTCCTCATCGGCCCTGATAAAACTATAGTCATCTGTCTTAATAAAGTGTCTGGCAAAATAGCCTTCAGGTATGATTGCGTGAGACTGCGCGCTAAAACCTCCGTTTTTTATTAACTTCCTGCGATTAATTAGCCAGCAAGTACTCAAAACAGCCGGTCGTTTTAGTAAACGCCTCGGAGGAACCAACTCCCACCAGTAACGCATAGGCTGGATAAAAGCTTCACGAATCCTTGAATAGAAACGCAAAGGCATGACACTGATCATCTCTTTGTCTCGGTTCAGCATGGTCGTTACAAGTGCTTTAATCGCATGAGAGCCTAGACGTACATCTACACCACAAAATAGCAGTAACTCACCCGTAGCTTCACGGGTTAATTTGTCATATGCTTGGTTTTTGGCAAGCCATTTGTCAGCTGGCGGCTCGCCTTGCACAAAACGTACACCAGCCTGCGCAAAGCTCTTGATGGTTAGGGCGGTCTTATCTTGAGAACAATCATCAAGAACCAGTATTTCTAGCTTTGGATAATCGTTGGCAAGAATGGAACGCAGACACTGCTCAAGTGCGTCTGTTTCGTTCCTAGCTGGGATACAGACACTGACTGTGGGTAGTTCTTTGTCGCTGTAATGTTTTGTATTGGTAATATGACGAGTCTTGTAGACGTGCAGCAAAGCCATTCCAAACATAATGACGGCAACAGCGAGCATTATGGCTGGCAAATAAGACCACAGCATCCTGAGCGCTGATGAAACCGCCAAAAATCCGACTATATGAAGCAGCATGACCGACACGGTGGTACGTAGAGTAGCTTGTTTCAAATATGCCGGGTGCATTCTGTTTTTGATAACCCGAACGACATTAAGAAGCCGAAAAGGCAGCAAAAGCAAAACGACTATGGCAAACCACGGACCAAACCAACTGAATTCGATGACAGTCGCGCAAATAATCAGCAACATCAAAAAACTAGCCATCAATTTCTTTAGACGTCCACTGGTCGAAGTATTTAAAATTGCGACTTCCACCAGGAAACTAAGTAGCCAAATCATACCTAACATCATACCTCAGCTCACGCCATTCTAGTTATTGCTTGCTACTTGCTACTAATTCATGTATATTGACATTCGAACGAACCTATATATGTAGGTTCTTTTTATTTGGCAGAGTAATGGAGGCACGTATGGCAGAGGCCAAGAAAAAACGAGTACTTAGGCAGACGGAAACTGTTCGAGAAAAAGTGTCTAAAAAATCAGTAGATACTCCAAAGAAGCGTCGTTTGCATAATGCAACCAAAAGTGTTGCAAGACCCCTGGGTGCTGCAAGACGACTCGGCCGAAAAGAATACCACCCAGTCAAACTGCCAGATAATAAAACAGGTAAGTTTTTGACTGCTAACCGTAAGCTAACGCCCAAATTCTTCCGCGAAGCATGGGCAGAAGTGCGAATGGTCATATGGCCGAACCGCAAAGAAACAACCAAGATGACAATAGCAGTGTTTATTTTTGCCCTAACATTTGGTGCAATCATCGCGGTCGTCGATTACGGACTCGATAGACTCTTTAAAGAAGCATTGTTGAAATAGTAAGGAGACAATAAATTATGACTAAACGATACGATACAA
Source organism: Candidatus Saccharimonadota bacterium (assembly GCA_013815785.1). Lineage (GTDB taxonomy): Bacteria > Patescibacteriota > Saccharimonadia > Saccharimonadales > JACDFO01 > JACDFO01. The sequence goes on from JACDFO010000041.1 coordinate 5,635, forward strand.
CCAAACAGTGGTACGCAATCCATACCTATAGTGGCTACGAGGAAAAAGTAGCTGAATCTATCCGCCAGCGTGCAGATAGTTTGGACATGAAAGACAAAATTCATCAGGTACTGGTTCCAAAAGAAAAAATGATTGAAGTTAAGAATGGCAAACGTAAGGTCGTCGAAAAGCGTATATTCCAAGGCTACGTCATGGTTCAAATCAAAATGTCTGAGGACGCTTGGTATATTGTGCGTAACACTCCATCTGTTACTGGATTTGTAGGCAGCGGTTCAGAACCGACACCTATCAGTGACGACGAAATGGAAAAGATTATGAAGCGTATGGGCCGCGAAGAGCCTAAGCACAAGATTGATTTCAAAATTGGCGAAGTGGTTAACATTATCGACGGACCATTCAAAGGCTTTGACGGCTCTGTCAGCGAAGTTGATGCCGTTAAGGGCAAGCTGAAAGTCCTAGTCAACATGTTTGGCCGTGAAACCCCAGTCGAATTAGACAGTCTACAAGTAAAACGAGTTTAAAAGAGAGCTTCGTTTCGGGAGTGGACAACAGAGGTGATTTATAGTACAATCGTTCGTGTTACGCACTACTAAAAGGTAGGAGAATGAGTTACAGCTTCATGTAACTGTTCGAAATTAAGGAGATATTATGGCCAAAGCGGTCAAAGCAAACTTGAAATTGAAAATTAAAGGTGGCCAAGCCAATGCTGCGCCTCCTGTAGGCAGCACCCTTGGGCAGCATGGTGTAAATATGATGGATTTCATCACACCATTTAATGACGCGACCAAAGACATCATGGGACAGGACGTAACCGTCCACATTACCATTTATGAAGATCGCACGATGGATTGGCGTTATGTTGGCACGCCGACAGACGACCGTATCCGGAAAGCACTGGGTATCCAAAAGGGTTCAGGACGACCAAAC
>JACDFO010000009.1 GCA_013815785.1 Candidatus Saccharimonadota bacterium
CATTAAGATTGGTAAAGCTGGTCGAAACCGCCTTAAGGGCAAGCGTCCTGGTGTTCGTGGAGTTGTTATGAACGCTGCTGATCACCCACACGGTGGTGGTGATGGCGGTCGTCACGGTATCGGTAAAGACCCGCGTACACCGTGGGGTCAGAAAACACTTGGTTTCAAGACTCGCAGTCGCAAGTCTAATAATAAGTTTATCGTCCGCAGTCGTCATGCGGCTAAGAGGAAATAACCATGAGTAGATCACTTAAAAAAGGACCATTTATAGACCCTAAGCTTGCAAAGAAAGTTGCAGCGTTAGGTAATGAAGACCGCACCATCATCAAGACATGGGCAAGGGCCTGTACGATTCCACCAGAATTCGTTGGTCGCACAATTGCTGTACATAACGGTAAAGTCCACGTACCTGTATTTGTTACTGAAAACATGGTTGGCCATAAGCTTGGCGAATTTTCCCCTACCCGTAAATTCCGTTCACATGGTGGTAAGCTCGCGAAAGGCAAAAAATAATGTCAGTTAAAGCAATAGCCAAAGGTGTTCATATGAGCCCGCGAAAAGTCGGTGTCGTAGCCAGCTTAGTTCGTGGCCGCACTGTTGCTGACGCTATTACAATCCTAGAACACGCACCACGCCGGGCTGCACTCCCTGTAAAGAAAGTTATCGAGAGCGCTAAAGCTAATGCCGATCACAATCACAACCTCAAGCCTGACACATTGCAGCTCGTATCAATTACTGTCACTCCTGGCCCTCGTTTCAAGCGTTATCGTCCAGCAGCCCACGGTCGTGCATTGCCATTCCAGCGCCGTACTAGTCATATTCATGTAATCGTTGACGGTGAAACCCGCGTAGCCAAAAAACCCGCAGCCAAGAAAGAGGAGGCAAAGTAATGAGACAAGAATATATTGAGTACGCTTTGTTGGAAGAAGTCGAGCGTGAAATGGTCACTTTGCCTTCACTTGATGCTACAGTTGATGAACTTCAAGTATTTTGGAGTTCGCTTGATACTGTAAGAGCTGCCAGGGGTGAGCAGCCCGACAGTTTGGCTTTGACAAACGCCGGCGCGTTGAGAGGGGATGTTCCCTTCTCAAGTGGCAACCAAGAGGAGACGAAGTAATGGGTCAAAAAGTAAATCCTATCAGCATGCGTCTCCAGGTCAATAAAGATTGGCGTAGCAAGTGGTTCGCTAACAAGCGTGATTACGCAGCGCTACTAAAGCAAGACCTTGAAGTGCGTCGCATGATAGTTGAAAAACTCGGTAACCGTGCCGCTATCAATAAAGTTGATATCGAACGTTCGCCAAATCTTGTTTCTGTCACTATTGCTACTGCTAAGGCTGGTGTTGTCATTGGCCGTGGTGGCGTTGGCGCCCAAGAGCTCAAAGCTACTATTGAACGAATTTTTGGTATTCCAGCCCGTGTAAATATAGAAGAAGTTAAAAAACCTGAACTGTATGCCAAGTTAGTAGCGGAAAATATAGCTCATCAGCTTGAACGCCGCATAGCTTTTCGTCGTGCGATGAAAATGGCGGCTGGCGCAACCATGCGAGCCGGCGCAAAGGGAATTCGTATTGAAGTATCGGGACGGCTAGGCGGTTCGGACATGTCGAGACGTGAAAAAACTGTTGAAGGCTCTGTTCCGTTGCATACGATCCGTGCAGATATTGATTATCACGCAGCACGGGCTAAATACCCTGGCTCTGGTATTATTGGAATTAAGGTTTGGATTTACAAGGGAGAGGCTAGCTAACATGTTGATGCCTAACCGAACCAAACACCGCAAGGTGTTCAAGGGTCGTATTAAAGGCCCGGCGACATCTGGCAACTATATTGCATTTGGGCAGTATGCTTTACAGGCACAAGGCCACGAACGCATTAGCTCTCGTCAGATTGAGTCTGCTCGTCAGGCCATGACCCGCTACGTTAAGCGTGGTGGCAAAATTTGGATTCGCATCTTCCCACACACTCCTGTGAGCCGTAAGGCACTAGGAACCAAAATGGGAAGCGGCAAAGGTAACCCTGAATTCTATGCTGCAACCGTTCGCCCTGGCACGATAATGTTTGAAATGCAGGGCGTTACAGAAGAGGTAGCCCGCGAAGCAATGCGCTTAGCTGCGCATAAACTGCCTGTTAAGACTAAGTTTTTGGTTAAGGAGGAGGCGTAATCATGAAAATCGCTGAAATCCGTAAAATTTCAACCAAGGAACTGGCTACGGAATGTACCAAGACCCGAGAAGAAATTGCAGAAATGCGCCGAAGACTTCACATGGGCGAAGTACAGAATGTCCGTGGGATTCGTAATAAACGTAAAGATTTGGCCCGTATGCTTACTGTATTAAGTGAGCAACTGGCGAAGGAGAGCATGTAATGGCAAAAACACTGACTGGTGTTGTGTCTTCAGACAAAGGTGACAAGACGATTGTCGTTACTGTTGCTACCCGCAAGACACACCCTCTATATAAGAAGCAGTACACTTTTTCTAAAAAGTTTATGGCTCACGATGAAACAAATGATGCAAAAATGGGTGACCGCGTGCTAATCGTAGAAACCAAACCTCTTAGTGCCCGAAAACGCTTTGCACTAGAAAAGGTACTTGAACGTGCTCAGATCCGTCACACCGAAACAACAGCCGTCGTTGATGAAGTTCTAGGCACTAAGGATAAGGACGCGTAATGATACAGCAAGAATCACGTCTTGGCGTTTGCGATAATTCTGGCGCCAAAGAAATACTTTGTATTCGCGTCCTAGGCGGCACACGTCGTCGCTATGCACATGTGGGCGACGTTATCGTAGCTACTGTTAAACAGGCTAATCCGACTGGCACCGTAAAACGTAAATCTGTCGTTCGAGCCGTCATAGTCCGGACTAAGATGGAAATTAGACGTAAAGATGGTTCGACCATTAAATTTGATGACAATGCAGCAGTAATTATTGGCGACGATAAGTTGCCCAAGGCTACTCGTATTTTTGGTCCTGTTCCCCGCGAACTGCGCGACCAAGGTTATGCCAAGATTATTAGCCTTGCACCGGAGGTACTGTAATGGATAAATTATATAAAATCCGACTCAAGAAGGGCGACACAGTTGTTGTCCGATCTGGAAAGTATAAAGGCAAGACTGGCAAAGTTGTCACGACACATCCTGCACTCAACAAAGTTACCGTTGAAGGCATTAATATCGTTAAGAAACACCAGAAACCAAACAAAGAGCACCCACAAGGCGCAATTTTGGAATTAACGAAGCCCATCGGAGTTAGTAAAGTTGGTATTTTAGAACCAACCAGCAAGAAACCCAGCCGAATCAGTTACAACCTAGATAAAGACGGTAAAAAGACGCGGACATTCGTACGTGGCGGAAAGGAGATTAAGTAATGGCTGAAACTAAGACCCCAAAAGCACCAAAAGCTAAAGCACCGGCAGCAGCAGCTCGCCTGAAGTCACTTTACAGCTCTCAGTACGCGGGCGAATTACAGAAAGAGCTTAAGTTGAAAAACCCAATGCAAGTACCAAAACTTGAGAAAATCGTACTAAATATCGGCCTCGGTCGGGCTAAGGACGATAAGAAATATATTGAAGTTGCCACTAATACCCTGCGCAAGATTACTGGGCAACAGCCGGTAGAAACCTTTGCGCGTATGTCGATCGCTAACTTCAAATTACGTGAAGGTAATAAGATTGGCATTAAGGTTACACTGCGCGGCGAGCAAATGTACGAATTCATGGATCGGCTTATTAATATAGTTCTGCCACGACTTCGTGACTTTCACGGTGTTAAAGCCAAAGCTTTTGACAAGTCAGGTAACTTCAGTATTGGCCTTAACGATCAGTCTGTTTTTCCGGAGCTTACCTTCGAAGAAACTACCACAGTCCATGGTTTACAAGCTGTTTTTGTGATTGATTGCCAAGAGCAAGCTCATGGTCGTGCGCTACTTGAAAAGTTTGGAATGCCGTTCGAGAAAGAGAGGAAATAATGGCTAGAAAATCTAATATTGCCCGTGACCTAAAGCGTCAAAAAATGATTCAGCAAATGGCTGCAAAGCGAGCTGAACTGAAGTCAATGGGTGACCGCGAAGGTTTGCACTTGCTGCCTCGTAATTCGTCACCAACACGCTGGAAAAACCGTTGTATTGAGACTGGTCGACCGCGTGCTTTCATGCGCCAATTCGGTCTATCCCGTATCAGTTTCCGTGAACATGCAAGCAAGGGTGAAATTCCCGGCGTAACTAAGAGTAGCTGGTAAGGAGCCTATATTATGTCCACAACAAGTACAGACCCCATCGCCGACATGCTGTCTCGAATCCGCAATGCTATCGCAGTCCGAAAACACGAGATTGTATTACCACACTCTAAGGTAAAAGAATCAGTCGCAAAACTGCTCAAAGAAAATCGATTCGTAAGCGAAGTTAAGGTTACTGACGCAGAAGTTGGCAAGACTTTGCATATTATTATCAATCGTGATGATGAAAATGCACGCATTACTGAAATTGCCCGCATGAGTACACCTGGCCGCCGTATGTATACTGGTTCCGACAAAATCCCTACCGTTAAGCGCGGCCGCGGACTCGTTATCGTCAGTACGTCAAAAGGTATGATGACCGGAGTGGATGCCAAGAAACAAGGCATTGGCGGCGAATTAATTTGTAAGGTTTATTAAGGGTTAAGGAAAGAATATGAGTCGTATAGGAAAACTACCAATAGACATCCCGTCTGGTGTGACAATCACTGTCGACCCTGAATTTATAGTTGTAGCCGGTTCTAAAGGAACCTTAAAGCAATTTACAATGCAAGGCGTGACTGTTGTCCAAGAAGAAGGCCAAATTGTGGTTACCAGAGAAAATGACGAGCCAAAAAACCGTTCTAAGCATGGCCTCATGCGCACTTTGATCAGTAATATGGTCGTTGGCGTCACGACTGGATTTAGTAAACAACTAGAAATCAACGGTGTCGGTTATCGTGTAGCACTGGCTGGTGCTGGGCTAAAAATGAATTTAGGCTTCTCTCATGAAGTTAATTACTCGCTACCAACTGGCGTAACGGCAGTTGTTGAGCAAAACCTCATCACAGTATCCGGTATAGACAAACAGCAGGTTGGACAAGTTGCTGCTGAAATTCGTTCACTGAAAAAACCCGAGCCGTATAAGGGCAAAGGTATTAAATACGTCGGCGAACGAATTATTCGTAAGTCAGGTAAGTCAGGTAAGGACAAATAACCATGAATAGAATTGCACAAACAGTTAAGAACCTGGCTCGCCGGAAACATCGTGTTCGCGCGGTAGTATCTGGTACTACAGAGCGTCCTCGGCTGAGCGTTTTTGTGAGCAACAGACACATTTCGGCGCAAGTTATCGATGACACCAAGCATGTTACCTTAGCCCAAATAAGTACGGTTGGCCAAAAGGCTGCCTCAGGCAACATGACTGAACGAGCCGAATGGGTAGGTAGCGAGATTGCAAAGAGGGCTAAAACAGCTAAGGTTCGCCAAGTGGTCTTTGACCGCGGTGGACAACTGTATCACGGCCGAGTTAAAGCTTTGGCAGATGCTGCCCGAGCAGGCGGATTGGAGTTTTAATTATGCCTGGATATCAACAACAACGAGACAATCGAAAGCGTGGTGATCGCCGAGATATGCCAATGGAAGAAAAACAGTTTGATGAAAGAGTTGTCAATATTGACCGTGTTGCACGCGTTGTTAAAGGCGGCCGTCGTTTCCGTTTCCGAGCCCTTGTAGTCGTAGGTGACAAAAAAGGTAAAGTCGGTATTGGCATCGCAAAAGGCGCGGATGTTACAACAGCAATTTCGAAAGCCGTAGAAGTTGCCAAAAAGAATTTCGTTGAAATAACATTATACAAAGATACGATTCCGCACGAGGCGGAAGCAAAAGTCGGTGGAGCAAGAATTTTGGTCAAACCAGCTGCGCCGGGTACAGGTTTGATTGCTGGCGGTGTAGTCCGAACAGTTTTGGAAGTATCAGGCATTAAAAATGCTCTTTCTAAATCACTCGGTTCTACTAACAAAATCAATACTGCCTATGCCACAATGGCTGCTCTCACAAGCGTAGAGCCGGCAAAGAACTGGCTGACACGCCAAGTTCAAGCCAAGAAAGCAACAGCAGATAAAGCTGAAAAGAAAGTTGCCGACGCAACTAAAGCCGAAAAAGCGGAGGCCAAGTAATGAAATACAACGATTTGCAGGTTACTACCTATAAGCGAAGCCGTCGTGTCGGCCGTGGTATAGCCGCTGGGCGTGGTAAAACCGCTGGGCGTGGTACAAAAGGTCAAAGCGCTCGTACCGGAAATGGGCGTCGCCCAGGTTTTGAAGGTGGACAGAATCCGTTGATGCAGCGATTACCAAAGCTACCAGGCTTCCGTTCAAACACTCCGAAGGCCGAAAACGTGTATACGGGGCAGCTTGATGCTATCGGCGGAGTAATAGATAACTTTACCTTATTTAATGCAGGGCTTGTTTCTAGCCCCCACACTCGAGTGAAACTCGTGGTTAAGGGCGTAGTTACTAAAAAAGTATCGGTCAAACTGCAAGGCGCATCTGTCACCGCCGTAGCTGCAGTGCAAAAAGCTGGCGGAACATTTGATGCAGTGCCACAAGTTGGTCGCATTAAAAAAGACAAGTCAGAAACCAAGGCAACCAAATCCGAAGTTAAAAAGAAATAGGGCAATCTTGGCAAGACAGAAGCAGCAATGTTGCTTAGGGCTTCGGGTTTAAACAGAGTTGTGTTTTAATAGTTTGGAATGAGGGTACAAATACTGTGAGCTGGAAAATTATCTGGACATCTCTGAAAAATAAAGACATGCGATCGCGCATCCTCGCGGTTCTTGGCATGCTGCTGGTCTTCCGTATACTGGCTCATATTCCGATTCCGCTTAGTAATCCTGAAACGCTTAAGCAAGTTCTTGAAAATCTATTTAATTCCCAGAACTCTTCACAATTGCTCAGCTTTATTGATGTTCTATCTGGTGGCGCGCTCGCTAATTTTTCTATTATGCTTGTCGGACTTGGACCATACATTAATGCAAGCATCATTATGCAGTTGCTTACCAAGGCTATTCCTCAGCTTGAATCACTTAATAAAGAAGGCGAATTTGGGCGACGCAAGATAAATCAGTATACCCGCATGCTCACCTTGCCGCTAGCCATTGTTCAATCGATTGGGGCTATTTATCTCGTACGTCAACAAGCAGCCCAAGTCGGTGGTATAAACGATATTACTGCCAATACATCCATCATGCAGTGGATACTTATGGTAGCCGCGCTGACAGGTGGTGCGATGGTGCTTATGTGGCTTGGAGAGCTCATTACTGAGCAAAGCGTAGGTAATGGTATCTCACTTGTGATTACCGTTGGAATCGTGAGTACGCTGCCTGCAACCATATCAAGCATTACGGCGGCAGTGTTTAGCGGCTCAGCAACGGCCAGTATTTTAGGAAAAACTTTTAACTTTGATAAAAAACAGGCGATATTTGCGGCAATAATAGCCGTAGTCACGGTATTGGTGACTATATTTATTGTTAGGCTGAATGAGGCGTCTCGAAAGTTAACTATTCAGTACGCCAAGCGAGTGCAGGGTAATCGCGCATACGGCGGAGTAACCACCACGCTACCCGTTAAGCTTATAACTGCCGGTGTGGTGCCAATTATCTTTGCTGTTGCTTTCCTAAGCGTTCCAAGCTTTGTAGGACAGTTACTATCAAGTAATACTAGTTTGCGTCTTCAAGAAATTGGTAGCAATTTGTACTTATGGTTTCAACCGCCAAGCGCACAAACATTTGCACAACCAGGTTTCATTCCATACATCTATCCAGTGGTTTATTTTCTATTAGTATTCGTCTTTACGTTCTTTTATACGAGTATTACATTTAACTCAAAAGAAATCGCCGAGAACTTACAAAAACAAGGAGGCTTTTTAGAAGGTATTCGTTCTGGTCTTCAAACCGAAAAATACCTTGGAAAGGTAGTGAACAGATTGACCTTATTCGGAGCTATCGCACTTGGTTTCCTAGCGATAATACCTATTATCGGGCAAGTATTTTTGAGTAGTAATATAGCCATCGGTGGTACTAGTATCCTTATCTTGGTATCTGTTGCGCTAGAAACACTTAGAGCTATAGAATCACGTGCCCTGATGGTCACCTACGACCAGTACGAGCAACCCGACTTTTTTTACGATCAAGACCAGCCAGCATTGGCCGCCACAGGTGCTCGCAGATTACGCTTTTTGCCACGGCGAAACAAAACAGATAAGAAAAAGTAATAAAACTCTTTACAAAACGTTGTTCAATTTGGTATACTAACGACTTGTTATATCTGTATGGTCAAAAATAAGGAAGTTATCGAACTACAGGGAGTCGTCAATGAGGCCCTACCGGGGACACAGTTCCGCGTTGAGCTCGAAAATGGCCATAAGATTATAGCTCACGTCGCCGGCAAGATGCGAAAACATTACATTCGTTTAGTGCCAGGAGACAGCGTTACGGTCGAGTTGACCCCTTATGACCTTACTAAGGGCAGAATCACCTATCGCAAGTCCTGAACTTTTACATAGCAGTACGTCTCGCGCCGAAATTCTGCGACTCCGATGCTCACCGTATTATAGATACGGCTCCGCTTCGGTGCTCGATTTCAACGCAAGCTGCACTACTCTGTAAAACTCAGTTGTTATTAAAAATTTTAAGCAGTGTGTCATTAGCACTTTAAGGAGCAATGATCCGTATGAAAGTACGTGCAAGTGTAAAGAAGATAAGCCCCGACGACAAGATTGTTCGTCGTAAGGGTCGTTTGTATGTTATCAACAAGCTTAAACCTAAGCATAAACAGAGGCAGGGTTAAGAACTATGGCTAGAATTTCCGGAGTTACTATCCCTGATGCAAAGCAAGTGCAAATTGCGTTGACTTATGTGTATGGAATTGGTCCTAAAACAGCTGAAGGTATCTTAGTGGGCGCCAAAGTTGAACCGACAGTGCGAGTTAAAAACCTGACTGATACTGAAATTGCTCGAATCCAGGATATAATCAATGAAAATCACACCGTTGAAGGTGAGCTGCAGCGGGTTGTTACTGGTAATATTAAGCGCCTTAAAGACATTAATAGTTATCGCGGCATTCGCCATAAACTGAGTTTGCCTTCCCGTGGACAACGGACTCGCACCAATGGTCGCACCCGTCGCGGACGTCGTGTGGCTGTCGGTGGATCACAACCTAAATCAGCATCTAAGACATAAGGAAAGGAGAAATATATGGCAGAAGCTACTACAACAGCAACTACGACAACTCGTAAAAAGAAATCAAAGCGCTCCGTCCCAACTGGACAAATGCATATACTTTCGACTTTCAATAATACGATTATTACCTTCACGGACCACAAAGGTGGCGCATTAGCTGCTGCTAGCGCTGGCGTCTGCGGATTCCGGGGTAGTAAAAAGGGCACCGCTTATGCCGCTCAGGTGGCTGCCGAAAAAGCCGGCCAGACTGTCAAGCAGATGTACGGCATGACTAAAGTCGAAGTATTCGTAAAAGGTACCGGCTTAGGACGAGATGCAGCAGTTCGAGCATTACAGAATTTAGATATACATGTCGATGCCATCAAAGACGTTACTGGGCTGCCTTATGGCGGCGTCCGTCCACGAAAGGCTAAGAGGAACTAATCATGGCACGAGATACCCAAAGTATTGTCAAGATGAGTCGCCGCGAGGGCTATGCTCTTCACCCTAAGGCTCATAAAGCGCTCATGAAACGCTCTACTGTTCCTGGCGAACAAGGTGCAAGACAAAGCCGCAATAAGCCGAGTCAGTACAATCTTCAGCTGCGCGAAAAGCAAAAAGTAAAACGTTTGTACGGTTTACTTGAAAAGCAATTCAGTAATCTTATGAAAGAAGCTGGTCGCAAGCAAGGTCAAGCTGGCGAAATATTACTTCAGTTACTTGAACAGCGAGCTGATAATGCCGTTTACCGCGCAGGTTTAGCTACCAGCCGTCGAGCTGCTCGTCAATTGGTCACACATGGACATTTTGAATTAAATGGCCGTCGTGTCGACATTCCATCTATACGTTTGGTTTCTGGAGATGTTCTAGTTCTCCGCGACACGAGTAAGAAGAATGAGTATTTCAAAAAGCTTGATGATGTAAGTCCTGAACCTAGCGCAATGCCAGGTTGGCTGAAAGTCAATCGTAAGAAGTTTGAAATTTCTATAACTGGTCTGCCGACGCGTGAAGAGGCGGAACCAGATATCAATGAACAATTAATCGTGGAATACTACTCACGCTAATAGCTTAGCTATGACAGTAATTAAGAAAGGCTACAAGGAATAACAATGTCAAAAACAATCCACACACCAGGAGTTGTCAACGTCGATGATCACGGCAGCAATAGCGCTACATTTGCTATCGAACCATTGCACACCGGCTACGGTATGACGTTAGGTAACAGTTTGCGTCGTGTGCTTCTGTCCAGTATTGCTGGCGCGGCTGTAACTTCATTTAAGATTGAAGGTGCGACTCACGAATTTACCACTGTAAAAGGCGTAAAAGAAGATATCGTCGACATCATGCAGAATCTTAAAGGAATTCGTTTTCGTGTATTTGGCGAAGATGTTCAAGGACTACGAATTGTCAAAAAAGGTAAAGGAAACGTCACGGCTAAAGACATCCAGGTTAACGCTGATGTAGAAATAGTTAATCCTGAGCACATAATTGCAACTATGGATGATGATAAAGCCGGGTTCGTCATGGACCTCACAGTAGAAACTGGACGCGGTTACCGCACTGTTGAAGAAGGTGCGGCTCGTAAAGCTAGCGACATGATTGCAGTTGATGCAATTTTTAGCCCAGTTTTGCGTGTTCGTTATAAGGTAGAAAACACCCGTGTTGGTCAGATGACCGATCTAGACAAGCTACTACTTAGTATTGATACTGACGGTTCAATTAGCCCTCGAGACGCATTTGAAGAAGCGTCAGCAATATTGGTTAATCAGTATACGGCGCTAGCAGGTCAGACTCGCGTTGAAGTATCAGTGCCTCTCGGTCAAAACGAATCAGTAATGACTGACGACGGTGATGAAACACCAGAACTTATGACTTCTATTGAAGATTTGAATCTTAGTGCTCGCACAACCAACGCCCTGATTAATAACGAGATTCACACCCTAAAAGACCTTTTCTCGTTGAGTGATTCTGAACTTCGTGAACTCAAAGGTTTTGGAAGCAAAGCTCTTGATGAAGTTAAAGATAAACTAGCGGAGTTGGAGCTGTAACATGCACCGCCACGGATACAAAGGCCGCAAATTCGGCCGTGAACGCGACCAACGCTCTGCTCTCATAAAGAGTCTTGCTGAAAGTTTGGTGAAATATGAGTCAATCGAAACCACTTTGCCAAAAGCAAAAGAGGTGGTTCCTTATGTTGAGAAACTTATTACAAAAGCTAAAAAAGGTGATTTGCATAATCGTCGTATGGTCATTAGCGATCTACAAACCATAGCAACCGCCCATAAGCTGGTAGATGTGATTGCACCAAAACTTGGAGGCCGGGTTAGTGGGCATCTTCGGATCGAACGCACTACATTACGTCGTGGCGATAACGCACAGCTAGCAAGAATTAGTTTTGTAGATGATTTAAAGGCAGCACCAGTTGCAAAAAAAGCAGTACCAGTTGAAAAGCCTAAAACTGTAGTTGTGAAAAAGTCAGCCACAAAACCAGCAGCTAAAAGAACTCTTGCTAAAAAGAAGGTTGCATAATGAAGACTTATAGCGCAAAACCATCAGAAGTTACACGTAATTGGTATGTCGTCGATGCGTCTGAAGTACCTCTCGGAAGGCTTGCAACTCAAGTTGCCTCATTACTGACCGGAAAAGGTAAGCCAATGTTCACTCATCACATTGACTGCGGAGATCACGTCATCGTTATTAATTCAGATAGCTTAGTCGTAACCGGTAATAAGCTTGAAGATAAAATATATTATCATCATAGTCATTACCCAGGTGGACTGAAAGAAATGCAACTAAAAGATAAAATTGCTAAGGATTCTACTGAAGTCATTGTCAAAGCAGTTCGGGGCATGTTGCCCGTGAACAAGCTTCGACCTGAGCGTTTAATACGACTTCGTGTTTACCCTGGAACGGAACATAATCACGAAGCCCAGAAACCTAAAGTATTTTCTTTAAAGGAAGGTAAATAATATGGCTGCCGCTAATTATTTTTATGCGCTTGGACGCCGTAAAAGTGCCACAGCACGAGTTCGCTTGTCTAATGGCAAGGGAAATATAACAGTCAACGCTAAACCAGCTGCCGAATATTTGGCAGATAGTAAATATTTTATGCATGAACTCATGCGTCCATTTACAGCACTTGAAATGGAAAATGCTAAGTATGACATAAGCGTAGTCGTTAGCGGTGGTGGCCATAACGGACAAGTTGAAGCAATTCGCCTTGGCATCGCAAAAGCACTGGCATTAATGAACCAAGATCTTAAAGGAACACTTCGACGTGCCGATTTACTAGGACGTGACCCGAGAGAGAAAGAGCGTAAAAAGTTCGGTCTCAAAGGTGCACGAAAGCAGCGTCAGTTTACAAAACGTTAAACAAAACGGTCCAAACGGGCCGTTTTTCTTACATAGGTTATAATTAAGGATAAGATGAGTAAACCTGTTATTTTGACCGGGCTTAGGGCTAATAATAATTTACATATTGGCAATTACTTAGGCGCACTGTTGCCTATCATTGATATAGCAAACAACCGAGCCGGTGAGTTTCAGATAAATTTGTTTGTGCCAGACTTACATAGCTTTACCACGCCAGTTGACCACAGTAAGCTGCATAAGCAAATTATGGAAAATCTTCGCGTGTATGTGGCGGCTGGACTGCCATTAGACAATGCATCAGTTTATGTATACCGTCAAAGTTATGTACCAGCACATAGCGAACTGGCCTGGATTATAGGGTGTTTTACAGGCTTTGGCGAGCTAAGCAGAATGACCGAATTTAAAGATAAATCTAAGCGACTAGGTGTAGAACATATAGGAGCGGGTCAGTTTAATTATCCACCACTCATGGCAGCAGATATATTACTCTATCAGGCAGAATATGTACCGGTGGGCGACGATCAAAGGCAAAACATTGAGTTTACGCGTAACATAGCCGAGCGTATGAACAGTCGCTTTGGAAAATTATTTACAGTGCCAAAATCTGTGAAAGAGCAATCATTGTTTTTCGCCAAAGATCAAAGCTTGCGTATTCGTGACTTAGTTGACCCTACAAAAAAAATGAGCAAAAGTGATGAGACGGGTAGAGGCGTTATTTTTCTAAATGATAAACTGGACTTAGTCCGAAAAAAAATAATGAGCGCCACGACCGATAGTTACGGTCGTATCGCATATAATCCAGCAGAGCAAGCCGGGCTAGCTAACCTTATAGACATTCTTGGCTTGTTTAGTGGTCAAACGCTAGGACAGGTCTGCAAACAGTACGTAGGCCAAAGTACATATGGCCCACTGAAGGAGGCTACAGCAAGCGCTGTGGTTAGGTTTCTGGAAACATTCCAGGTTAAACTGGCAGATGTGAATGACAAATATTTACTAGAGAAACTTGAAGCCAGTGAAGCAGTAATGCAAGATACTGCAAACAACACTCTATTACATGTACAAAAAGCTGTTGGTTTGCGACCAAAGAAATGAAAACAAAATTTCAAGTTAATAGCGATGGCAGGGTTAGGCTTGATAGTTTCTTAGCGGGAAAGTACCCAGCTATTAGTCGTTCTTTTTTGCAAAAGCTTTGCAGTACAGATCAGGTTAATGTAAATGGTCATCCCGAAAAGTCTGGTTTCAAACTCAAATATGGAGATGAAGTAGTAGTACTATATGACATGAAATCGATTGGAAAAATTGAAGACATTGACCTTCCTATTTTATTTGAAGATGATAGTATTGTCGTTATTAATAAACCGGCAGGTATCATTAGCCACGCGCGGGGTCGCTACTGGAATGAAGCTTCTGTTGCTTCGTTTGTCAGACAAATGACCGGTCAAGAAGGCGAACGTGCTGGTATTGTACATCGGTTAGACCGTGTAACTTCAGGAGTAATGATTTGCGCTAAAACAAGCGCAGCCATGGTGCACTTACAAAAACAGTTCGCCGACCGCAAGGTTATAAAAATTTATCAAGCTGTAGTTCAGGGTCATCTTAAGCCAGAACATGCAGTAATCGACATGCCGATTGAGCGCAATCCAAAAATGCCTTCTACTTTTCGGGTAGGGCCGAATGGTAAGCCGTCTCAGACACAGTACAAAGTTATTGCTAGTTCTATGCTGTATGACTCCTTAGAACTGGTACCTAAAACTGGCAGAACTCACCAACTCCGAGTGCACCTAAAACATATCGGCCACCCTATTGTCGGCGATGTTTTGTACGAGGGAATCCAACATGATCGGCTACTATTGCACGCTTATTCCTTACAACTGACATTGCCAAACGGTAAATCTGCTACATTTACCGCACCATTACCGAAAGAATTCGCCAATCTAATAAAAAACGATGTCTAAACATTTGTTGATTCACCCCGAAACCAATCAAGCGTTGTTAAGCGTGTTACGGAATCCTCCTCATGCAGTGATGTTAACTGGTAATGCTGGCAGCGGGAAAGAACACATCGGGCGCTGGTTAGCTAGCAAACTTCTGAAGACTGATATCAATAATCATGCTTACTTCTTATTTTTAGAGCCAGCAGTCGGAAAAGCGTTTAGCATCGACCAGATTCGTGAACTACAAAGCTTTGTTAGATTAAAAACAACTGGTTCGGGTGATATTCGGCGGGTGGTTCTGTTGACTGACTGCCATATGATGACTATAGAGGCTCAGAACGCATTACTTAAGCTGCTGGAAGAACCACCAGCTGACACAGTGTTAATTATGACGGTTGTGGGGGATAAATCATTACACCCCACCGTGCACTCTAGGGTACAAAAAATACATATTCGGCCAGTAAGTGAAGATCAGTCACAAAACTTCTCACCGGACATAGATCGAAAGTTACAGGATAAAGCTTATGCGCTCAGCGGTGGTGACCCAGGCTTATTGCTGGCACTACTTGAGCAGAACCAGGGTCATGCACTAAGTGTAGCGATTAATGAGGGTAAGAATATTTTATCAAGCTCTGTATTTCAGCGACTTACAAAAATCGATGAAATTAGTAAAAACAAAGAAGGCATCGAACATTTATTAATTGCCATGAAACGTATAAGTAAAGCAGCGCTTAAACAGGCGATTTCAAAGGATAATACGAAATTAAAGCAACGCTGGTTGAATACTTTAAAGTCTATTCACAATTGCGAAAAACAGACAAACGTAAACTCAAAACTGCTCTTAACCGACTTGTTTTTATCCATATAGGACTCCCTCACTTTCCGCTGTTCCCACCGCGCCCCAGAGTGGCTGCAAACTTCCATCTTTCTCTCAGCGTAGCTAGGGCTACTCCTCCAAAAATATAAAAGTTTTTGCTAACACTCTGGAGCACGCTGGAAATCACCGTAAAATGCGGAAGTCCTATAGATAATGTATAATTACCAGAGATGTTTGAACTAGTACTTGTTATGGGATTTGGAATTCTAGCTTTTCGTAGTGCTACGGTGCGTGACGAAGACTTATCTATACTACCGCGTAAAGTCAGTGATAAAATGGGCCAGTTATGGGATATTGCCCACCAAGGCATGCGCGAAAATCGTTTCTTACGTGCCGAAAAAGCTTTACTTACAATACTTAAAATTGACCAAAAAAATGCTGCGGCGTACAATCGGCTAGGAATTCTTTATGCCAAACAAAAAGAATATAAGGATGCTATTGATTGCTTTGAGATAGCATCGTCTATCGAGCCAACGGCATCAAGTTTGCACAACCTTGGACTTATTTATTATGAAACTGAGAACTACGTAAATGCAGCCACTGCCTTCGAACAAGCTTTGAAGCTCGAGGAAGAATTAGCTGCTCGTCATATCGCATACGCCAAAGTACAAGAGAAACTGGGCAATGCCAAGCTCATGATTGAAGAACTTCAACGAGCAGTCGACCTTGAGCCAAACCAGGAAAGCTATACATTGCTTATAAAAGGTTACGAAAGTCTTGGTATGCAAGCAGACGCAGATCAGGCCCACGAAAAATTAGAAAAACTTATAGTGCCTTCAGGTAGACCAAAACGAGTATCCCGCCCTAAACGGGTTGTTATTTAACCCCTGTTCTGGTACACTTTTCAGGTTAATTATGCCGACATAGCTCAGTGGCTAGAGCGGCTGTTTTGTAAACAGCGGGTCGTGGGTTCGAATCCCTCTGTCGGCTCCAGCTTTGTTTTAGCCAAATTCGAGAGAGGATTCTCGAATTTGAAGAGGAGTTGACTTGGTGGGGTAATGAGTAGTATCGAGCAAACTTGTTTTGTCGATACTATGGTTGCCACACCATTACGCATCGACTCGCAGGGTTAGTGAAGCGGTCAAACACGACAGACTGTAAATCTGTTGGCTTATGCCTTCGTAGGTTCGAATCCTACACCCTGCACCAATTTAATAATCCGACCAGTGTGTCGGGTTTTTAAATTGGTTAAGGATGTGGCTACTAGAACCTAATGCCACAGGCATGAAGGTACGGTGGAACGAGGACACGCGCAGGTGCTTGCACCGAGCATGCCGGAGCGGAAAAGGACGAAGTCCGCTATCCTACACCCGGCTCTAAATCGCTCGTGCTTGCTTTCATACAAACACTCAGCAATAATCATTCAGTATGGCTGAAAAACAAGATTTTCATATACAAGACCAAATCGCGCAAGATGTCGAGGCTTTTGCACTTAACCAAGGTTTAGAAACAGATTACGCAGCAGAGATATTACTCACACTTGGAAGCTATGTTGTTTCCAATTTATCAGACGGTAGAGAGTTTTTGTTGAAAACAGGCAAGCAACTGAACTATGTCGAATGGAATCTACCAGAATCTGAGTCACCGCCAACTTCCTCGAAACCTCCAACCTTACGAATCGTAAAGTAAAATGTTGCTAATGCTGTAGATAACCCTGCACCAAAAATGCTTTTGATATTCCCTTTTATTTAAACTGGACTGATGTGTAGGCAAGCTCTATACTTAAGCTAAATGGCAGGAGAAGTTCGAGAAAAATGTGCTGTTGCAGCTATTGTTTCAACCGACGGTGAAACTATAGCTTCTGAAATGCTCTATGAGAGTTTGTTTGCAATGCAACACCGAGGGCCCGAAGCAAGCGGTATGGCTACACACCAGGCCGATGGAAGTTTAAAGACACATCATAGGCTAGGGATGGTTAGAGATGTCTATAATCAAGAAACTATTCGAGAACTCGGTGGCTTGAGCGGAATTGGACATAACCGCTATTCGACATCAGGCTCCAAACTTGCCCATCCCCAACCTTTCGAAGATAAAGCCGTAGGTTTTGCGTTTAGTCATAACGGTAATTTACCTGTAACCAATTATTTGGAAACTTTTCTCAGTAAACATCATATTAACCCACGCCACTTAAATGACTCTGAAATGGCAGGTTCTGCCATAGCGCAATACATACGCAATGGTCATGATTTACCAGATGCTACGGAGCTCGCATATCCACTCTTTCGGGGAGCTTTTTCCTGCGTAGCAATGCATGATGGAGTTACAGTTGCTTTTCGCGACCCAAAAGGTATTAGGCCGCTTGCTCTAGGATCCTTTGAGGGCGGTTATGCGGTTGCTTCCGAAACTGCTGGCTTGGACATAATTGACGCAAATTATGAACGAGAAATAAAGCCCGGTGAGATGGCAATTATTACTGAAGAGGGGGTTGAGTATAAAGAGCTTGCAGAAGGTCAGTCAAAGCTGGATATGTTTGAGTTTGTTTACTTCGCACGCCATGACAGTAACTTATATGGCCAAAGTGTCAACGAAGTAAGACGTAGGTTAGGCGAACAGCTTGCGGAACAGCATGCTCCCTTAATGGACAACAATGATAATACTATCGTCATCCCCGTACCGGACACTTCAGTTCCAGCCTCAGAAGGTTATGCCGAAAAGCTCGGATTATTACAGCGCGAAGCAATAATCAAAAACCGTTATATTGGTCGTACTTTTATACAGCCCTCTAATGGTATGCGACGGCAAAATTTAAGGCGTAAACATAATATTATTCCTGAGGCCATGAAGGGTAGGGATGTCGTGCTGGTTGATGATTCTATTGTACGTATGAATACATTGCCACGCTTGGTTGAGCTTGCCAAAGCTGCGGGAGCAAAATCAGTTTCTGCACTGATAGCATCACCCCCAGTAAGGTTTCCTGATTATTACGGTATTGATACGCCAAAGCAAAGCGAGTTAGCCGCAGCTAACATGACAGTGGAACAAATGCGAGAGCAAATAGGCTGTAAATATTTAGGTTTTTTGTCTTTGAATCGCATGGTTGAAGCCACTAAAATGCCTGCCGAAAGCTTCAACTTGTCATGTTTTACGGGTGAATATCCTGTTGGCATTGGACATCACAAAGCTGAGATAGTTAGCCCTGTGAGCATGGAGTACGTGGATTAAATTTGATTTGTGTAGCGGCCTAAATGTTGATATGATTCGTCGGTGTTAATGCCGTCATAGCTCAGTGGTAGAGCATCGCCATGGTAAGGCGGGGGTCTCGAGTTCAAATCTCGATGACGGCTCCAGCTTATCTTTGTATTCCGGCTTCCGTAAACAGCGGAAGCTGTTTATCTTCAGCCTACAACAAAGCTTGCGCTTCACCCCAAGCGGAATCCTCTCCGCTTGGGGGAACGACCAGTGTTGCAAATCTTTGGCTTATCTGTTAAACTCGTTTAGTTATGGCAAAAAAAGGTGATAAGCGAAAAACTGTCGGGCTCGTTTCTGAAGAAAGCGGGCAGCGCCACTATTACACGCGTAAAAATACGATGAACACACCAGACAAACTGAGTCTTCGTAAATATGACCCAGTCCTCCGAAAACACGTACTATACGTCGAAACAAAAAAATCTCTAGGACGTAACGAGGTAAAACCTAAGAAGTAGGTTCTAAATTTGAACACGCGCAAATATAGTAACTCCGAGAGGGTTTTTTATACTTTAGAAATATCCAGCATTGTATTAATAAGCTCTGCATGGCTCCAGACCAGAGGTGCTACAGATAGATGAGAGCCATTTGTGGGGTGGATTTGTTCTGGCAGCATTCCACTTGGTGAGGTTAAGTTCGTAGCCCATTCAACGCACTGAATTGCTTTATCGACCTGCTTAGTTCTTACATAATACTGCGCGAGCCAAAGCGTGGTAACAAACCAAGGGTTGCCCATAAACTCAGGCTGAACTTCGAAGTAACGATCATGCTCATAACGTGGTGAACCACCCGAGGCTGATTTATTGAGTAGTATGTTTTCTATTAGCGACATAGTTTGATGCAACGGCTCAGTATGTTTATGCATGGCGAACATCATAACTCCATACAGACTTGATACATCCAGAGTATTATCAAATTGTAGCGAACCGTCGGAGGCAAGCAAGTAACCTTTACGGTAAGCTTTACGCTCAGAATCAAAAAATACATCAGATTCAGCCAAAATCTTTTCTGCCACTGCACGCCATTTGACTGCATCGTCAGGGTATTCAAACTTTTGCGCAAAGTCAGCTGCGACCAAAAGGGCCTGATAGGTAATTGCGGCAGTATATGTATTTGTTAAAAATTTTTCTTCCCACAAATCATAGCTAGCGTGTGGCAATCCGGTCTGTTCGTCGACAAACTCTGCCATGAAGTTTGCTGCGGGCTGCACAAGCGTACCGTACAGGTTTCGCACATAGTCTTCATCATCTGTGTGCTCGTAATATTCGCCTAACATATATATGACACTCGCGGTTTCATCTTCTTGTATTGCGAGTTCTCTACGATGGCCATGTAGAAGAGGATGCCAGGTACTTCCAATCGCACGATCCGGCTGATATTTGTGCATTAGATATCCTTCTGGTGTCAGAATATCACGGCAAAAATCAAAAAACTTCTTCGGTTCTTCCGTATAGCCAAGTCTTATCAATGGCCAGATAGCATATGCACCGTCTCTGGGCCAAACATAACTGTAGTAATCACGGCCGTAGTTATATATGGAAGAATCACAAGAGGCAATAATGCCGCCGCGTTTGTCGATGTGTGCCTTAATAATCATCAGCGACTTTTTAGTAATATCCAAGTATTTTTTATCTACAGAATGCAAAACATTAGCACCTGTCGATAGCCATTCATGCCACCAGCTACGCGTAGTATTCAACCTGTCGGCCAATCCATCTTTCCGTAGTATTGACTGAATATTTTCGGCCTGTAACTGGGACTCAGCCGCCACTATCCAATAGTCTATTCCTTCGGATTCATCACCGTTTAAATTACATACGAACCGTATAACGGAGTCAACCCCACCGTGCTCGACGGCACTGCCTGACAGTTCACCGTCTTCGGCGTCCCGAAATGTGCCTTCTTTGCCTTCAATTCCGTAGTTTCCGATAGCAAATTGATCATAAATCTGACCATTAAGACCACGGCCATAAATGAGCAGACTACATCGTCCTTTATAATCTAATATATAGTTTTCTTCAGGTACGAATAATGCCGTATCAGCCCGACCGCTTCGAGAAATCTGAAACGCTTGGTGCATAAACAACCGTATCTCACGAGGACTGTCTGCTTGGTTTGTAACTTTAATTTTGCGACAAAAAACATTGTATTCACTGTCGACAAAATCATTAAATCCAAGCTCGATGTTCAGATGCTCATTACGCATAGTGATGTTACTGACAAGTGCGTCAGTTTCAAAGTCTATATTTATATTCCAGCTTCCATCGTCCACCCAAGAGAAAATGCCCTCAATCCATATGCCAATCTTATGATGAACGCTTCGAGCTGTAGTTAAATTATCTAAGCCTACATATGGGTAGTAAAAATCATGAACCAAACCTTGCTCGTTTAAGCCAACAGTCAGCGCACCATTGCCAAGCATTACAGGACGACCCATCAGACTTCAAAACCTTTCTCAATCAAGCGAAATTCAAGATCGTGGTATGAATTCATAAAATTCGTAAAAGCTTCATACGGGGTGTCATATGGGCTGAAGTAGGCATGTATGTCTCCGTCGTTGAACCACTTGGTGCACATATAATAGAAATGGTCGGAGGTTTGGAGTTTTCGCCAATCATCGATCAGCTGCAAATCACCGCTTTTAATTATATTTGTCTGGAGTTCATACAACCCTCTGATAGCTTGCTGTTGCATGGGATTGCCGGTCCACGCAGACAAGTCACGCTCAGTGTCTGCCCAAGTAGTAGTCTGAGGGGTATCAATTTGGTCAACAGGGTCAAAGCACTCTGCAACTTCAGAAACAGTCATAAAACTGTGGCCTGCCGTCTGTAGCCATTTTTTTGGTAAGTCATGCAAAAATTCAAAAATGCCGGACTCACTCCATTGGTGCTCACCAAAGGTTTCATAATCCATAAACAAGTTAAAGTTGGTAGCGTCGCCAGTTTCGCTGAGCCAGTGTGTGAATTTATCTGCAGTCAAAGGCCACTGCTCCCATTCACGGTCTCCAAAACGAAAGGCGATGTCATCTGATAATTTATAATTTTTCATCAGTAACCGGACTTGGTTCGTATATGTCGGTCGGTACACATAGTTGGGACTGCGCCAGCCAAGAATGGGATCCCACCCCTCCGACAGCACGGCTTTATAGCCGGCGCGGTCCGCCCAATATGCAAGGTCATTATTGTAGCTAAGCTCCGTATTTCGAAACACTTTTGGAGTCTGGCCGAACAATTGTTCTATCTTCTCGCGATGCATTTTTACCTGCATCTCAAACTCGGCGAGGGAATAGAAAAAGGCAAGGCTATGGTGGTAGGTTTCTCCGACGATTTCCACGCGCCCAGTAGCAACCAAATCTTGGAAAGATCTAAGTGTTGCTGGCGAATATTTTTCAAATTGTTCCAAAACAGTACCAGTAATTGATAAACTAAGCTTAAATTCGGGATGTTCGTGAAGAAGTTCTAATAGTTTTTTGTTGGTTGGAATATAAGATTTTTCAGCCACTTTATGCATGATACGCTCATTGCTGGTTGGGGAATCATGGGACGCATCAAAATAATCATGCTTATTACCAGCATCAAAGATTGTGTAATGCCGAATTCTATACGGCTGGTGCACATGAAGATATAGCACGATGGCTTTGGCGCTCATTGCGTAGCTACTTTCATACTGTTACTGCCTCTCGTTGAGTGTGGTATACATCAAATAATTTGATAGCAGATTTATCCCAGCTCATAACATCATATTCCTGCTTGGAATTTGCAAGCAACACGTCCCCCAAGGCCTTATTACGAACCACCGCCGCCATCATGTCTGCCATTTCGTCGACGTCCCAGTAGTCTACCTTTAAGCAGTTACGGAGCACTTCGGAGACGCCAGATTGTTTGCTGATAAGTACCGGCGTACCATAGCCGATAGCCTCAAGCGGGGTCAAACCAAACGGCTCGGATACGGATGGCATGACGAACAGGTCGGCAACTGCGTAAGCATCTCGCCATTTTTTACCTCTTAAAAAACCTGTGAATAGCACATTTTTAGAAATACCAAGTTGAGCGGCAAGTGATAGCAACTCATAGTACTGTTCACCAGAACCCACTACTAAAAGCAATGTCTTGGGGTTACGTTCGACAACTGCCTGAAATGCATGTAATAAATTAGTCAGACCCTTTTGGATCGTAAGTCGTCCCACATTGACGATTACACTATAGCCTTGTTGTTTCATGGCACTTATGTAGCGATAAGCACTGTCAGCTTCAGATGTAATTAAATTTGCCGTGTCAAAACTGTTATGAACAACGTCAATCTTTTCAGATGGGATAGCGTATTCTCGGATAATAGCTTGTTTGGTGTGTTCACTGACCGCAATAATTTTGTCTGCAAGCAACATCGATGTTCCTTCTATTTCGCGGACTAAAGAGTTTCCGCCGCCATTTGTACCAGCCCTGTCTGACTCGATAGAATGTATATGTACGATTAATGGTTTACCTGTAAGTTCTTTGGCGCGAAGCGCGGCCCGGCATGTCAGCCAGTCATGGGCATGGATAACATCGAATTCTGCGTACTCTACTATGCGCTCGATGGCTTGTTCGTAAATTGCACTTTGTCCAAATATATCAATATATTCAATTTCACCCGAATTTTTTACATACTTAAAACTATCATATGCAATACCCGATTTTAAAACTTGTTCGACATCCTGAGGATGGGCAGAATTGATGCGCATGAAATCAATATCATGTTCAGCTGTATAAGGAAGCACGAATTCGATATCTACGCCTTTTTTTGAGAGCGCTTTACAGAGATGGTAACACGCCACGCCAAGACCGCCACTGTTATGCGGTGGGAGTTCCCACCCCAGCATCAATACCTTCATGTACCCCGTTAGCCCTCTGTTTTAATGTTTAAGCTTTGTTATGACCACATTATAAGCTTGTAACAGATAAAGCACAACCTTTATTAACCTGCATCATTGCGAAATATCTAATAGCAGTTGTTAAACAACATGAACTACAATTCAATACATTTATTTAAGAGGTAAATGATATGAAAATATTATTAACGGGTGGCTTACTAGTAGCAGTACTCAGTGTGAGTAGCTTCGCCGTGGTTAGTGGCGAGCAAAGCCCTAGCACAGCTAATGACACGAAACTGTCGGATGGCCGTGTACTCACCAACAATATTGACGGCATTGATGTTCCGCTGGAAGTGTTGGAATATGTACAATTTGAATATCCTGGCCATGCCGTTACCAAAGCTGAAAAAACTAACAGAAATGGCGCGCAAGTTTATCGAATTCGAGCCGACAGAGACGATATGATTAATGATTACGAAAGTACTATTTTACTGTATGACCTTAAATGGAAACTGATTGGCAACGAAAAACCGATCGCACCAGCAAAACCTATTAAGACTACTCCAACACCCACTGTTCCTGAAGCAATGCCATTGGAATCTCAAGATACTGACAAACCTGTAGAAAGCACGGAAGCACAAGAAAGCGTTTCTAATAATGAAGACCCGAATCCGCCAATAGATGGCCAGCCAGATGTCACTCAGCCCAGTGTGTAGACTGGGAAAGGTCTGTTGAGTAAACAACCACTAGCATTGCTAAAACCCTTATATCTGATGACAAATACGTCTAAATAATGTATTATTGCCCCTGTTGAATGACGTAAAGGGGTATAGCTCAGTTGGTAGAGCACCGGTCTCCAAAACCGGGTGTCGTAGGTTCGAGTCCTGCTACCCCTGCCAGACAGTACTAGAG